>NZ_JATABI010000013.1:0-68104 GCF_036533795.1 Vibrio sp. M250220
TGAGATGTTATAACGCTCAAGTTGGTGAGGCACTGGCAAATGTCAAAGCAATGAACAAAGTCATAGGACTAGGTATGCCTGTTAGAAGCTAACGGCTAGTCATATATGGCGTCGTTGATCTTCAAGCTGATTTGATCAACAACGCCATAACTAAGTCATACCCCCCTTCAACAAGATCAACGAAGCGATTATCAAGTGACATATCTACCGTTAACCCCGGATGCAAGTTGCAAAACTCAGCGACCGCGTCGGCCAAAATCAGGTCGCCAGAGATAGAGGGGACAGACATTTTGATATGTCCGCTGATATTTTCGCCAAAGCCTGAGACTGCATCCATAGCCTCTTGCGCGGCCTGTTTCACATTTTTGGCACCATTGGTTAACGCCTTACCCGCTTCTGTGAGCGTTAATTTGCGCGTTGTTCGGTGCAATAGCTGAACACCTAGTTCTTCCTCTAATCTGGCGATTCTCTTGCTAACTACTGAGTTTGTAAGGTTATTTATATCAGCAACCTTACTGAAGCTACCCAATTCTACGACCTGAGAAAACAGGATTAAGTCATCTGCACGCATTGATTATGTCACTTTTGGAATTAATTATTTTCATTATTTCCCTATATAAATAAAAAATAAAGGGGTAAATTCACCAGCGCTTAACAAAATCATCACAAATATAAAATCTAAGAGGCTGCGAAGGCCCTTATTGAGAATGTAAAGGACGTACCAATGAGTGACTCTCGTGGCTTTCTCACCAATTGTGGTGGCAGCCATTTTACTGGTGGGCCTCAACTGGCCTGCAAAACGCGCCATGCCCGTGGCATTTGGTCTAACTGTCGTCATTGCGCTTTTCGCATGGGACATGACCACCACACGTGTACTCGCCTCTGTACTTCAAGGACTGGGTATCACCGTCTCCGTTCTATGGATCGTGTTTGGTGCAATATTCTTGCTAAACACACTGAAACATACGGGCGCGAGGGCGCCACATTGCGTAAGACGATTCTCCCAACTATTTATTATTTAGTTGTCACAGGCATCATTGGTCTTGTCGCCATATATGGCCTACATATCACTAATGCACTAATGCACTAACTCATTGATCTAAGGCGTTAATACTCAACTCTCCCTGACAAGACCCCTGCCAGTGTGAAAACGCTAGCAAATTCACGAGTATTAACGCCACCTTACTTAGATGTCGACCACACTAACCCTTCAGAGAAAGGGTGCTGCAACAAGATTTATAGGAATGACTTTATGATTATCTCTGCCTCAACTGACTATCGTGCTGCTGCGAAATCCAAGCTGCCTCCGTTTCTTTTCCATTATATTGATGGCGGTTCTTATGGCGAACACACCCTACGCAAGAATACCGAAGATCTTGCTGATATAGCGTTAAAGCAGCGTGTGCTCAACAATATGTCTGACCTAAGTCTCGATACCGAAATTTTCGGCGAGAAATTAGCCTTGCCAATTGCCCTTGCTCCTGTTGGTCTGACGGGGATGTACGCACGTCGCGGTGAAGTTCAGGCAGCAAAAGCCGCAGCCAACAAAGGTATCCCATTTACCATGTCGACAGTCTCGGTGTGCCCTATCGAAGAAGTTGCCCCAGCAATTCAACGTCCGATGTGGTTCCAGTTGTATGTACTAAAAGATCGCGGCTTTATGAAAAACGTACTAGAACGTGCCAAAGCCGCTGGTGTAACGACGTTAGTATTTACGGTTGATATGCCAGTTCCAGGGGCACGCTACCGTGATATGCACTCGGGTATGAGTGGTCCAAATGCAGCGGCGCGTCGTGTTTTTCAGGCAATGCGCCACCCTAGCTGGGCATTTGATGTCGGCTTATTGGGCAAACCGCACGATCTTGGCAACATCTCTACCTACCGTGGTGAACCAACCAAACTTGAAGATTATATTGGCTGGCTTGGTGACAACTTCGATCCGTCAATCTGTTGGAAAGATTTAGAGTGGATTCGAGACTTTTGGGATGGTCCGATGGTGATTAAAGGGATTCTCGATGAACAAGATGCTAAGGATGCGGTGACGTTTGGTGCCGATGGGATTGTTGTCTCTAACCATGGTGGTCGTCAGTTAGATGGTGTTCTCTCTACCGCGAAAGCCTTGCCGACCATCGCAGATGCGGTTAAAGGTGACCTGAAAATCTTTGTGGATTCGGGTATACGAACAGGTCTTGATGTCGTCCGTATGTTGGCACTCGGCGCGGATTGTACATTGCTTGGTCGCTCTTTTGTCTATGCACTAGCTGCACAAGGTCAAGCGGGTGTCGAAAACCTACTTGATCTGTACGAGAAAGAGATGCGCGTCGCAATGACTCTGACTGGAGCCAAAAGCATTCAGGATCTCAGTCGCGATTCATTGGTCAACATCAAATAATGACGATAGGTGTCATAGCCAAAATCCTTTGTCTGTGGCACCTTTAACCTGCTGAAAAGAAAACAACAATATTGACATCAGCATGTACAAGGAAGCCAACATGTCAAACCAAACTCACCCGTCTGATAGCGATGGCCTATATCAACAGTTAGAATCTCTGCTAGCGGTTGAAATTGATCCAAAACGCATCATTACTCAACACGCTAAACGTCTCGCTTACGGTACTGATGCCAGTTTTTATCGCCTTGTTCCACGCATCGTATTACGCCTAAAAACACTCGATGAAGTGATTTATACCATTCAGTGCTGCCGTGAAATGAACACCCATTTTACCTTTCGTGCCGCTGGCACCAGCTTATCTGGTCAAGCCGTCTCTGACTCTGTATTGATCACCTTAACGGATGATTGGCGTGGGCATAAGATTATTGATAATGGCAATAAAATCTTGCTCCAACCGGGTGTTATCGGTGCAGATGCAAACAAATACCTCGCTCCTTTCAAGCGCAAAATTGGCCCTGATCCTGCGTCAATCAATACCTGCAAAATTGGTGGTATTGCGGCAAATAATGCGAGTGGCATGTGTTGCGGTACCGCACAAAACTCTTACCGTACCATTGATTCCATTAAAGTGGTCTTTAGTGATGGCACACTGCTTGATACCTCGTGCAAAGAGAGCATCAGTGCGTTTCATGCGACCCGCCCGGATATCATTCAAGGTCTCCGTCAACTGGTCGAAGAAACGCATCACAACCAAGAGTTGCGTGAACTTATCACGCACAAATACCGCTTAAAGAACACCACGGGATATGCTCTGAATGCCTTAGTCGACTTTCACGACCCTATTGAGGTGCTAGAGCACTTAATGATCGGTTCTGAAGGTACGTTGGGCTTTATTGCAGAGATCACTTACAACACGGTCATTGAACATGAGTTTAAAGCGTCGTCTCTGTTGGTGTTTGCTGATATAGAAGAGGCCTGTCAGGCTGTCACGACGCTATCACACACACCTGTCGCTGCGGTTGAATTGATGGATGGTCGAGCATTGCGCTCAGTGGCAGACAAATCTGGTATGCCAGAGTTTATCCAACACCTTGATCTTGAGGCGGCGGCGATACTGGTTGAAACCCATGCCAGTAACCAAGCGGACATTGATACTCAATGCCAACAAATTATGTATTCTCTATCCGATTACCACATCATTGAATCGGTACCATTCACCCTCGATCCAAAGACGGTTGCTACGCTATGGGGGATCCGTAAAGGTATGTTCCCAGCAGTTGGTGCTGTGCGAGAGGTAGGAACCACCGTTGTTATTGAAGATGTTGCTTTCCCAGTCGAAAACCTTGCAAACGGCGTACGAGACCTGCAAGCGCTGTTTGATAAATATGCCTACAGTGAAGCGATCATATTCGGGCATGCGCTTGAGGGAAACCTCCACTTCGTCTTTACCCAAGGCTTTGATTCTCAACAAGAGATCAAGCGCTATGGAAATTTCATGGATGATGTGGCTGAGTTAGTCGCTGTCAAATACCAAGGTTCTCTCAAAGCGGAACATGGCACTGGTCGAAACATGGCTCCCTATGTCGAGCTGGAATGGGGCAAAGCTGGTTATCAATTGATGCAAAGGATCAAAGCACTTTTCGATCCTCAAGGATTGCTTAATCCTGGCGTCATCATTAATGATAATCCTCAGTCACACATTGAAAATCTCAAACCGATGCCTGCCGCTGATCCACTCGTCGATCGCTGTATTGAATGTGGTTTTTGTGAACCCGTCTGTCCATCACGTACGCTAACTCTATCCCCTCGCCAACGAATTGTTCTCTATCGCGAATTGCAGCAACGACGCGCTGTTGGAGAAGACACTGCCGCCACAGAGTTGGAACAGATATTTGAATATCAGGGGATTGATACATGTGCAGCCACAGGCTTATGCGCTGACCGCTGCCCAGTAGGGATTAACACTGGCGACTTAGTCAAACAACTACGCACAGCAAAATATAACAAGTTCACCCCTATTGCTAAGTGGACAGCCGATCATTTTGCGACCACAACGGCGTTAACCCGAGCATCTTTAAAGGCAAATCAAATTGCTGTAAAGGTGATTGGAGAAAGTGGCGTGGCAAGCCTAACCAACGGTGTCCGTAAGCTAGCCAACAATAAAACCCCTGTTTGGCTACCTGAAACTCCACAAGCCAATCAACATAACATCAATAAAGCGATGGAACTGCTGGTTCGTTCGGATAAGAAAGTGGTCTACCTACCCTCCTGCGCGTCGCGCACGATGGGCCAGCAAAGTGATGCAACTGATCAGCGATCATTAACAGAAGTGACATTGTCACTTGTAAAAAAAGCAGGTTTTGAAGTGATTATCCCAGAATCACTCAATGACCAGTGTTGTGGTATGCCTTATGACAGTAAAGGGATGAACGACATTGCACGCAATAAAGTGCAGCAACTTGAGAGTGCGCTTTGGAAAGCCAGCTACGAAGGTGAATACCCAGTACTTATGGATACCAGTCCGTGCGCAAAACGCAGTATTGAGCATTTCACAAAACCACTGGAAATCTTAGAGCCAGCGGGCTTCGTCACTAAGTACTTATTGAACCACCTCACCATTACGCCTAAGCAGGAAACCGTCATGTTGCATGTAACGTGCAGCTCTCGCCGTATGGGGTTAGAGAATGACATGATCACGCTGGCTAAAACATGCGTTTCCGATGTGGTCGTCCCTGAGCATATATCTTGCTGTGGTTGGGCTGGTGATAAGGGCTTTACCACTCCTGAACTGAATCAAGCGGCGGTTCATCCGCTTAAGGCGCAAGTTCCAAAGGGGTGTCAACGTGGATTTAGTAACAGTCGAACCTGTGAGATTGGTTTGTCCCACCATAGTGGTATCGCATATCAGTCAATACTCTATTTAGTGGATGAGGTAAGTTCTCCGCAATAAACAGAGCTTAGACATAACTTAACAATAATGAATGAAACTTCAGTAGCATTCACTTAGATCTTACTCTCAACTCTACACTGTTACACAGACTTAGAGGCAGCGATAGGTTCATAATCAAATTCGATTATGAGCCTATCAGCCGACAATAAGGAGTAGTTGATGGAGTATGAAATTTTTGTATGTGATGCTTTCACGCAAACAAAATACAGTGGGAATCCTGCTGCTGTGGTTCCCGTTAGTGAATGGCCAAATACAGAGCTAATGCAGAAAATCGCCGCTGAGAATAATCTTTCTGAAACTGCCTTCACTAAGCAAATTGCACAAGACCACTACGAAATTCGTTGGTTTTCTCCACTGTGTGAAGTGGATTTTTGTGGCCACGCTACACTCGCTACAGCCTATGTGTTATTCAATCATTTTAATGCAGGTGAAATCCTGCGTTTTGAAACGACCTCTGTCGGCCAGCTCGTCGTCGATCGTGATCTAACAGGTCGTATCTGCATGGCTTTTCCTCTACTCACGCCTAGCGCAGAAGAGATTCCTTCTCTGCTTCTTGAAGGACTATCGATCACACCAACAGAGATCCTACGAAATCAACAAGCATACTTCGCGATCTATGATAATGAACAAGACGTCATTAATCTCAAAACCAATAGTCACTACCTAAAACAATTGGCTCCCTACGATGTGGTCGCAACCGCTCCCGGAGATGAGTACGATTTTGTTTCCCGCTATTTCTGGCCTGCCAATGGAGGAGATGAAGACCCGGTTACGGGTTCCATACACGCTGGATTAGCACCGCTTTGGGCTGAACGATTGGCAAAACCTAACCTCAAAGCTTACCAAGCATCTAAACGAGGGGGGATCTTATACTGCCATGTGGAAGATGATCGGGTCATTGTGTCAGGCTATGCGGTCCTTTACTCTCACGGAAAGATTTTCTCGTAGTATTTCGATCTATGGCGGCTAATGCGCAATTAGCTGCCAGTATTTATCTCAACGTCCAATCCCACATACTTACACAATCTGATATTTTTTAGGTGCTTTTCTTTGTCGAAAATGGTTAGATTATCTAGCACATCTCGTAACAGGGAGTTCTATGAAAATCATCATCTTACATGGCCTGTATATGCATGGTATGGCCATGCAGCCCTTGAGTCACCGCTTACGTGATTTAGGCTATCGCACCAAAATTCTCTCTTACAACACTGTTGCGATTGACGAGAATAAAGTCTTTAACGCTATCGATAATGCCCTTTCAACGCAAATGCCCAATATTCTGGTCGGGCACAGTCTAGGTGGACTTATCATTAAGCACTACCTACAAGCTCGCCAACTTGATCAACAGCAGGTGTCACATGTCGTCACCATTGGCTCTCCGATGCAAGGCGCATCCATTGTAACTCGCATTCAAGAACTGGGGATGAGTGCCATCCTCGGAAACTCACCATCATTTGGGTTGGCGCAACACGAAGGAACGTGGAATCAACCACAAAAACTGGGATGCATCGCTGGAACACTGCCACTTGGCGCGCGATCATTACTGATGATGGATAATAAAATGATGTCTGATGGAACGGTCACCGTCGATGAGACCAAGATAGAAGGTATGACCGACCATGTAGAGATTCGCAGCAGTCATACCAGCCTAATCTACACCTCATTGGTTCCGCAGCAAATTCATCATTTCATTGCGAACAATGCGTTTATCCATTAAAAAAGCAGCGATGACTCGCTGCTTTTCTGTGGCTAGGGTTTCGGCGTTAGGGTGTACTTAGTCTTGATACTCTCTTCACCGAAGGCCTGGCTAACCCTCTGTTCAAACTCTGGCTTAGTGATAGACTTCGTCATCGCATCAACATCGGTCAATGCCTCTATCCCATAGCCATGGATAAGATAACGGGTATAGAACCAGAGTCTTTGCACAGGATCATTATCTAGGGGTTGTAACGCTACGGACAGCTGCTTCGCCACCAGATCTAAGTCTTGCTGACTGATTCCCTGCACCATGTCATCTATCACCTTATCTATCGCTTGATCGATCTTTTTGATATCTTTCGGAGCGACCTGAGCCTCAATAAACCAATCGGTACTTGGTTCCCTGTCTTGAGAAACGCTGTAGGCATCTGGCGCATAATCGAGGCTGAGCTCTTCCCTAACATAGCTGGTCAGTTGCTTTGACAACTGACGTTGGATCATGTCATCGATAAATGCCGTGCGTACACTACTCGCAACCGTACTTGGGTTGGTTGCTCGCAACAGATAGAAACTGTTTTGCTCATTATTTAACGGTAAATCAATACGCGGCTTCGGTTGCAATTGATAGCCAGCGGCATAAGAGCTTTGTGGCGCATCCTGAAGAGGAATAGAACCGATGAAATGAGTCAGCAGTGGCTCTAACTCCTCCGCTTGAATATCACCAATCACCACCAGCTTGTTATTTCGATTAAAGTCATAGAGCTGCTCATAGACTTTCTGCACTTCAACGTCTGTCACCATTGCGAGCTGAGGAGCGGTAATCATACGATGGCGACTATCCGCTAAGTAAGCGTTACCGTTGATCGATTTATTCCACTGACCAACAGGTGTCTCTAAGTATGACTTGAGTTCCTCTAGTCTTTCTCGAGCGACGGTTTCTACCTGACGCTTGTCTACTTTAGCGTTGGTTACAATGTTGAACATGACATTAAACGCATCAGCAAGTTTTGCTCTCGGTGAGGCTATCTCAATACCATGATGACTGAACCCAATGAATGGATAGACTTCAATCGTGTTACGACCAAGGTAAGCATCAAACTGGGAGCCAGTAAACTCACCAACACCACTGCGTGAGATCGCAGCCACTGCTAACTCTGATGCTGCGTATAAACTCGGATCGAGTGCCGCAGTGCCGCCTTCACTTGCGTAAATAAACTGAACGTTGTCACCGGCATTGACGTCTTGTTCAAACCACACCTCAACCCCATTGGATAGAGTCCAAACGGTAAAGCCCGTATCTGTGATTTGTTTATTTGCAATCGTACCGCTTGATTGAGGCTGAGCCAGTTGTGATACCGATGTCGCTAAAGCAAGGGGTTTAACTCCCGGTTGCTTAACTTGCTTACGTAGTTCTGGCAGCTGTTTTTCAAGTGCAGGAATCGCAGCGGTGTCATCGGCACCAAGTACAATAGCAAAGTCCTGCGACAGCAAATCCTTCAGCGTCTTATTGATCTGCTCAATCGAAGCTAGCTGGATAAACTCATCTAAGCTTTGCTTATAGTCCTGCTTTGACTGAGTCGACTCACCGAGTGAAATGACATTAACCATTTGACTAGCGAAGTCGACTGGAGACTGCTGTTGCCAATTATGATCAACATTAGTCGCGAGTTGATTAAACGAAGCCATCACCCTTTCGACTTCTTGCGCACTGACACCGTGGTCTCGCAGTGATGCGAGAGTTTGACTAAACAACGCCTGTGCTTGCTCTCTGTCCGGTGCTGAGAAACTCACTGAAAGCAACGCATAGCGTCGTTCATTCAGGTAATAAGGCGATGAGTAGAGACTTTGTAAGGGTGCCGCCTGCTCAGTGAACTTAGCATCGAGTCGATTCCAAACTAGCTGTAGTGCAACTTCATCCAGCCACTGTTCATGCAGTTGACCACGATGACGGATGCTCGCTGGACCACGCTCAACCAATAGGCTCATGCTTGGAGCATCAAATTCGCCAACCTCAGTGGTGAAGTCACGTAATACCAGCTCGGTATGTTGCTTGCTTTGTAGTTTAGCGCTTGACGTTTGCTGCCAAGAACCAAAGTACTTATCCAGCAATGCTTTGGCTTGCTCAAGCTCAATATCACCTGTCAGGATGATTTCAGTAGACTGAGGCTGATACCAAGTCTGGTAGAAGGCTCGGATCGACTCTGGTGTTGCACCGTCGACTGACTGCTGATTTCCAACTGGGTCGATGTTATCCAGTTGAGTTCCCTTGACAAGAAAATCGTAATACTTACCTTCCAACGATTTATGCTCTGGGCTAGAACGACGAATCTCACCTTGAATAACGCCTTTCTCTTTCTCCACTTCATTTGGAGAAAGCGACAAACCATCCGCGATGTCTCGCATCCACATCACCGCGGTTTCGATCTCTTTATTGTCAGGTAGGTCAAGCTCATACACCGTCTCATAGTAAGAAGTATAAGCGTTCATATCGGCGCCAAAGGTTAAACCTGTCTTTTCAAATAGTTTAACAATGTCATTGGTGCTGAAGTTTTTCGACCCATTGAACGCCATGTGTTCCAAAAAGTGCGCGTAGCCTTTTTGTTGAACAGTCTCTTGAGCTGAACCCGCATGGACAAACATGCGAATCGACACAGATTCATCGTCCATCGGATATAAGTGGAAACGAACACCGTTTTCTAGCTGTCCGCTTGTCCATTGTGGATCTTGTTGTATTGCGACCTCAACTTTAGGTTGACTACAGCCGACAAGCAAAAGTGCTAGGGCAAAAAATATTATTCTCATAGCCATACTTCATTATTATTAAAATCAGCTCAAATATATCCCAAGCAAATGGAAATATTAAATAATTCGTTCTCAATAATGTAATATTCTGATTGAGTTGCAGATTTGAGATAAGGTGCGTATTATTTATCGCAATTCGACGATTAACTATTTAAGTGTGTCCAGATGCCTAATTCATGCACTCAAGTCAATGCGCAAGCTTTCAAATCTACTGAACAAGAGCTGGCACAGGAACTCAAACTCGCCGCACAAGCAAAGGCACTCTCCCACCCTGCGCGCGTAAGAATAGTGAAGATTCTACTTAATCTCGAAAAGCTGGACGGATGCCTGAATAGTGATTTGGTGTCTGAGCTTGGATTGGCACAATCAACCGTGTCTGAACACTTGCGCATCCTGAAGCAGGCAAATTTCATCACAGCTCAATCTATCCCACCCAAAGTTTGCTATCGCGTCAATAAGGCAGAGCTAGCGCAGTTCTCTGGTCTGTTCGGTATGGTATTTAGTTAACGGAACATCTCTCGACCGTTTTTGTGCTTTAAGTTCATGACTAATGAACGGTCAATTTCCACCTTATCAAATTCATACTTGCATAAGTGACTAATAGAAGAATAACCAGAAACCAATGGTAGGAACCGCCTCCTTCACACAGGACATTGAATAAAATGCACCACCAAGGTAATGCCCTAGTGAAACATAGAGGGTCACAATCAAAACCGTGCCAAATATAAAGTTAATCGACTGATCGACGATATTCGGTAAGTCAGACTCCATTTTCCGACAAAACTCGAACTAGGTTATCTATCGACACGACAACCAATTGCAATTAAAACAATCACATAACCAGCAAGGCTGACACTATTTAGTCCGATTCCTGTGCGTTTTTATTGCACGGAAAACGTTGTTCATAAAGCGCCATAAAATCCGCCCTAATCTCTTGTTCCAGATACGTCGCCTTATCCGTTGGGCAGAAAAGCATAAAGTGGACGATTTGCTCACCCGTGCTGCCACTATTGATATGAATATGCGGCTCTGAGCCTGGCAGATCAACGCCTGCGTGCTTTTCGATCATCGAGTTATAACGTTTGGCAACTTCGCTAAAGTAGTGAATACGCTCATCAATCTTAGCCAAGATATCTGGGACAAGAGGAAACAGATTCACAAAATCTGGCACGACGATAGAGAAGTCATGGAAGACATAGCGCTTCATAAAATTGAGGTTTTTCACCGGATAGGTAAAGAACATACTGTTAGGTAAGGTCGCTGTTTTACCTGTGTAGTGATACTGACCATGATAGAGGTCAATCTCTTGAATCACCGTCGCCATCATGTTGTGTTCAATTACCTCACCACAGATCTTACCCACTTCTATCCAATCACCAATACGAAATGAACGCGAACTGGCTCGTTGAATTGACCCAGTGAAGCAGAGAATGATCTCTTTAGATGCCACAACTATCGCAACAGCAATTGCGGTGACTGAGAGCGCAAATTCATTGATTTCCGACTGCCAGAGTATAAACAGCAACATGACCAGTACGATGAATGACCCGTTTTTCGTACGTGACATCCAGTTACGCTGTTTCTCTGTCACAAAGGCTACCTCACCACGTATCCGTGACAATATTAGCCGACGACCCAGTGAGATCATCACAATGATCAACACGGTAAACATCAATTTGTGAGTTAGAAGAAAATCGATGACTGCTTGTACTTTCTCCACGCTCTGCTCCTGCTTGGTAATGGTTAAAAAGGGGCAATGTGCCCCTTTAAATAGTTGGTTTTATTGAATGAGTTACTTGGGTAACTCACCCTCTTTGAATACGACAAACGCACGTCTATTCAGAGCATTGGCATCTAGGTTCTGCTCTTGAGTGACTGGGTTCAACTCACCAAAAGACTTAACTTCCCACACAAATTGGCTTGGGTCTAGCTTAGTCTGCAAATATTGCATGACCGATTCTGCTCTGCGCTGCGCGAGCTGCTCATTGTAACTGATTGAGCCTTGATAGTCGGTATGCCCGGCAATCAATACTCGCCCATTTAAGCCAGTTAAATTGTTCGCAAACTCATCCAATGAGATTTTATCGGCTGGATTCAGCTGCGCCTTATCAAAGTCAAAATGAGAGGTCATGGCGACAAAGACTTTGCGCTCTGGTTGTGGAGGCTGACAAAACGCATTTTCCTGCTGGGTTTGCGTCTGTTCAAACACAATATACGCACGACGGTTTTCGGCATTCGCCTGCTTTGTCGTCCCCTCAACCAGTGGCTTAGACTCGCCATAGTACTTCACTTCCCAATCGTAGCGAGAGGGGTCTAATTGAGTTTGCATGTAAGCTTTTACCGCTTCAGCCCGACGCAGTGACAGTTTAACGTTGTAATCATCCGAGCCTTGATAATCAGTATGGCCGACAATCGCAATCTGACCATGCAGTTTACCAATGCTTGAGATCAGTTGGTCGATTGATGCTTTATCCTGTTGTTTCAACTCTGATTTGTCGAAATCAAAATGGGAAGCCATGGCAATTCGTATGTCTCGCTCTGGCACGATACACTCTCGAATCAAGAACTTCTCTACCTGCGGATCACCAAACTTGTCTATGTTTTCTTTACTTACATAGGTATCGGTAGAGCACGCGACCAACCCCATTACCATACCTACAGCAAAGAGCGTTTTGAGTTTCATTGTCATGTTAATCCTCTATAACTTACCAACAAGGTTGATAAAGACACCCTTGGCATTGTAGTCATCATCGTTGGCTAAGTTACTGTCAAAGCCAGAGAAGTTATAGCCAATACCAACTTTAAAGTTGTCAGAAAGATGTTTGCTCACTGAAACAAGTGCACCGTGCTCAAGTTCATCATTGAGCGTATCGGTTTTCCAGTGATATTCGCCCGTCACATCCCACTCTTTAATGACATGGTAGGACGCGCTTAGACCATATAGGTTGATGTTGCTTTCGACCGTTTCTACGCTCCCAGAAGCACGCTCAAAATCCTCTTTCTTATCTTTGTGCGCGTATTTAGCACCGACATCGACTTTGGCGTTTACCGAGTAGATACCTTCCACTTCGATGATATGGGACTCTTCATTGCTGTAATCGACATCACGATCGAGATTATCTTTGTCGGCAATATACGTATAGCGGCTAAGCAGATTTAATCGATCATTATAGATAGGACGATACGCTAGGCCACCTGTTACTTCGACGAAGCGCTCTAATGTTTCATCGGTCTCTTTACTGATCGATTTCGAATAGTTGAATTTGCCGAACAAGGTATATTCTTCGGTTAAGTTCTGAGTGTATCGGTTGGTCGTAACAAACTGATCCACCCTACGCTTATTGACATCGACATTTTCGTTGCCTTTATCAACACGGTACTCAATCTTATGCTTGAGGTTAACATCGTCAATATCCATATTGGCGGTGAACGTCACCGCTTTACGTTCCGTGATTTCTAGTTTGCTCGGATCGACGTCGTTTTTCTTCTCAATTTCACCCTGCTGATAACCGATACCAAAATCAATGTCGTCACTCATATCGTAACCAAAGCCAAAGGAGTCAATCTGCCCTTTGCCGTTGTTCTCATTAACAAACTGATTTTCCTGATAGAAATCGACATTGGATGTCAAATCGGCACGCTGCCCTACGACAACGTTATTTTGCCCTTCGTAGTTATCATCCGTATAAGTTACATAGGTGGTGTAATTCTCTGTGATGTCGTAACTTGCTGTTGCCTCTGTCGAATCACCGCGATCACCTGTGGTGTATTCCGCTCCCAACGAGAGATCATCAAACACTCGGAATTCAGCACCCACAGAGACACTGTCGTTATCGTCATACTGAGCCGTCTTATCTACCGTAGACTGGCCTTTAATATATACGCTGTTGTCGCTGTCCCAGATATAGTCAGCTCTTAAGCCCGCTAAGGTCCCCTTACCCTTTACGTTTTCACGATTCAGCTCGTCGACTTGTTTTGCTGCTGCCGAAACTTTAACGTGATCGGTCAGCTTTAACTGAGCTTCAAGTTCAGCCTGCTGAGTATCAGTTTGCTTAGTACCATCGAGCTCTGTCTCTTCAATCGAGGTATAGCGCGTCGCAAAGCTCAGTCGATCGGAGGCTTGTAAACGCAACTCGGTTCCGTATGACAATTGCTCCAAATCGTCACTTTGGCTGGCATAGCTGTAACCCGAATCTTTCGATTTGTACCAAGCCTTTACATCGTTCCCCACTGCACCAAAAATGTTCGGAGCAATGTCGTATAAGCTTGCAACACCTTTAACCTGTATCGAGTCACCTTTACGCTCATCAAAATCTTCACCCACTGGGGTAAAGGTTAAACCACCATCAAAAGAGACAAAGTTTGAATCCGTCTGACGGCCCTCGCTGTGTGCCCATTCCGCTTTGATGTACGTCCCTTCTGTTGCGCGTAGCGTCAGATCCGTTCCCGAAGCCTGATAGTTCTGACCATCTCGCTCTTCAGTTGCGTAGTTGACTCCAATACCAATGTAGTCGTTTACCCAGCCCTTAGCGCGACCACCGTAAGTCAATGAATCCTTAACGTCGGAGCCTCTTGGCACGTACTCATAATCGACCGCAAGATAGTTTTCAAAACCGTCTGTTGGTGTGTCATCAATCACGCTGCCAAAGCTATCTGAAATGATGTTGTTCAGAGGTCGCATCAAGATGATTCGGCCCTGATATGGGTCGATTTCATAGTCTCGGCCTGATTGAAGTGGTACTTCTCGCTCTGATATACCCGAGTCCTTATTGACGACTTTGACATAGACTTTGTCACTGCCTGGGACTAACTCACCATGACGTAGGAAGTAAAGTGACCCCCCTGTACCGAGGAATTCATCATGAGCAAAAGAGGAGTCTGCTGACGCAGCGAAGCCAACAATATTGAGTCTATCTTCGCCATACCTAGTGGTAGAACGGGTACGATAATCGCCTTTAAAACCATACAAGCTACGGTTGTAGTCATTGTTATCGGTGCCGGTCAGTCCAGTGTTGTAGTTACCCCACAATACCCGAGACTTATCGTACTCAAGATCGAAGTATACTTTACCTTTAGTGTTCACCACCTTGTGGATGTTGGCTCCATCGCCGTAATCACCATAGTAAAGTTCATCATCGTCTTCGAGAATGTCGAAGACAGACGAGTCTTCCGCAGCAAATGTATGCTTGAAGATGTCTTTGATCTGTCCATCTTTACTATCAAAGTGCGTGGTTAAACGTAACTTATCGCCGAACTTGCCCTGACTGAAGTAGGCAATACGTCCTTGGTTGTAAACATCATCCTGATATTGGTCATTGACACCCAATGCTCCGGTATCACCCGTTACGCGGTTTTTACCAATATACATATCGGCCAAACCTGCCTGTGCGTAGTAGGTATCTGGAATACGCACGTACAACTGATAGCGGCGCTCATCGCCATTGTCAAAGATGACCTTGGTTGGAAAAATATAGGCGTCAGCAGGCAAGAACTGCTCGGCGTATAGCTCTCCATCTTCAACTTCGAATTCATCTTCTCCAATCACCACTTTATCGACACCTTTAAGCCCGGTACCAATAAACTTAGCCAAACCCGAATTGGTCGGGATGTTATGCCGCATTAGCTGCGCACGACCAAAACTTCGCGCCAATTGCTCTTCGCTCTGATTACGATCGATATCCACCTCAGAATCTGGGCGTACTAGGTCAATCACGCCGATAGTCGTGATGTCCATGTTGCCGTCTTTATCCCAAGCTTTGAACCTGAATTGCAGTTGGTTGCCGATTTCGAATGCATAATCAGTGTCGGTCGAGCCATCCCAACTAATATCAATATCGTTCGCAACCTCAGTACCTTCGATGACCTTAATCGGCTGAGATAGGCTGCGGTCTTGACCACGGAAAATCTCTATTTGATAGCGTTGCATGTAGTAGCTGTAGTTTGAGCTGACGGTAAAGTTAACCTTGTCAGATAACTGTCCCTCTTTAACTTCTAGCTCATCACTCACACTTACATCGAGTACTGGTTCAAAACGGGTAATATCTCGGCTAGCCCAAATAGCACCCTCTTCGAGATAGATGCGTGAGCTGTCTTCCTGTTGATGAACTTCGACCTCAATACCCGTGGTATCTGTATCGATTTTTTCCAACTGACTGGTATCTTTTGCCACTGCCATAATGGGAATGGCTGCCATAATACTTACTGCCAAACGAGTCATTTTGAATTTATTCATAATTGTTCCGCCAATCGCGTCTGTTTGTCGTTATAGTTATTCACGATTACTCTTTGTCCTCTACCGAGACACTGAAGTTAAACTTGGTCAGTTTGTTGGGAGAGATCCGTTGTACTCTTGGGTTTTCGCTGATGACTTTCATGCCTGTCGGCAATGAATCGGTATCAACCTTCACCAAGAAGTTCTTACCTTTTTTATCTAGAACCCACTGATCTGGTACATGGTAGCGACCGTACTGATCGGTTTCTATCACAATACCTTCTACTGTGAGTAGTCTTACACCAGGGATGCCATCCTCATAGATCCCTTTGTTTTCTATGACGATTTCCCACAAGTAGTGATCACCATCTTTGTATAGGTTTCTGGTTACATCAAGATTTTCAGCAGATAACCCCTGTTGCTTATCTCCAACATGGTTCGAACTAATATTGCCCTCTCGATCAAACACTAGGCGCGTTCCAGACTCAGTAATGACGCTAAAGCTGAATCCCTCTTTGGTCTTCGTTTCAAGCTGGAAACTCACCTTGTTGCTCGATGGTAAGGTACGGTTTTTAGACATCCCATATAGCTCGTCTATCTCATAACCAGCCACTAATGCTGAATCAAACTGCTTTGACTGTTTTTTCGATTCGACCGCATGCCCATAGTTATGCTTAAATTCGCTAGCCTGATTAGCCTGCACGCCATAGACATTACCCGTATGCTCACCTCTTGTATGACTACGGTCTTTAAGATGATGCTCTTTTCCATCACGAATCATCACTGTGGTGTTGGCAATATAATCTCTGTCACTGACGCTCGCAGACAACTGTACTTCGAATGCGGTTGCATCAGCTTGGAAACCATCTTTGTTATGATCTTCAAACACTTTACCTATGATAGAAGCCGTGTCGAATACCTTATCTGGCATGACTTCAACCGTCGCGGTGGCTGTGTTTGATTTCTCTTCCAAAGCGCCCATCACCTGACCTTCAGGTGGCGCCATTGCCACCGCTGAGTTGACGTACTTGCCGAATGTTGCGCCAACAGTCACACGCAGTAGGTAACGAATACGAACTTGCTCCGTGATGGTCTTGTCAGCACCGCCATAGGCCAACATATCACCCACATTAAAGGTAAGCGTGCTCGTGACAGCTGGATCATCCGTGTTGATGACATCATCATTGGTATCAAACTGACCATCAGGACCGCTATTGGTGATCTCTGTGGAACCAGGAACATAAGCGAAGCCTGATGGGTAACGATCCACTAGCTTAACGTTCTTAAATTCTGATTCGTTGTTGTTGATGATGGTCACTTCATACTCAACAACGTCGCCGACCTGCGCATCTGTTTTCAGCGCTTCTTTGGTCACCAGTAACTCACCTTCATTGTCAGCAAACTTCTTGACGTGAATAGTGACATCATCCGATGCAGAAATGCCGGTCGCAGGGTCAGTGACAGTAAAGGTATTGGTGATGTTGTCATCCAAGCCTTTGTTCAATTCACCGGTAATCTTAATCACATAGCCATTACCCATGTAAGGCAACAGATCGAGTGAAAGCGCTCCATCGGGAAGCATCAGATCTTTATCGGTAAACTCGCCTTTCTTCTGACCACTAGGCCACTCTTCAATCGTTCCTTTCCAAGTAGTAAATAAGGCATTACCGTTCGCCCCCACCAGCTTAGTGATTTCATCCACCATTTGCGCACCAGAAATGGTCGCCGACCCTTCATTGCTCACACGAAGAATGTAAGTCAGCTCTGAATCATCATTGGTGTACTCTGCGTTCTCACCTTTATCTGTGGTTTTGTCGATTGCAAAGCTGACAGCTTGAGGAGTGATCATCGCCCTGACGGTTTCAACCGACACATTTCGTGTTGACGGCGTTGCTGATTGAGACTCGTCGATCTTATGCGTTGTGTTGATAATTTCACCCATAGCACGAGCATCTGTGGTACCCGTGATCGCGATTTCAACTGTATCACCCGGAGCAATATCACCCGAGATATCAATGTCATCATTGGCAACCAATGTGCCCACATTAATGTTAGTTCTAGGGTCGGTGCTTGTCGCAGTGATGTCCCAATCGGTAAAGGCATTAACAACTTCACGATCACCGCTGGTTACGTCCGGTTTAGTCGGAACTTTCATCCGAGAAATCGCATTTCTCAGCACGATATCGTTGGCAAAACCTTTACTGTCGTTAAATAGCGTGATGCGGAATGTCGCAGCTTGACCCGCCTTATAGATTGGGTTGTCCGCTGATTCACTGATCACGACGTTATCTGGTTCAGGGATAAGGCTTGCAACGGCAGTCGAACGCTGTGGGCGACCACTGTTGTTGATTACCATCGATGCTTTGTTATCAATCTGTCCGTTAGCAAACTCATTCACTGTGCCTTTAATCACGAGTTCAAGAGTGTCGTTTGGCGCGAGATTGACGACCGCATCCACCTGTTTATTGTCTCCGCTAGGATCTGGGGAAATCGTCGTCAGCTCGTTGCCTTTGTTGACTTCAATGTTCCAACTAGAAAACGCAGCTTCTTTTGCCCCATTCACGGTATCCACTACCATTGAATCAAGGAGATCTTTCAGTTGAATGCCAGCAACAAAGGCCTCGTTCTGGTTAGCAACAATGACACGGAAGACAGACTCTTTACCCGGTTCATAAGCCATTTCTGTCTCAGTTCCAGTTTCACCAACGTATTTTTCCAATGTCAGAGATACAGGGCGGTGCTTGATGATCGCCTCTGCATTTAACGTTGGCTGACCAGAAAAATCCACACTCACCTGGTTAATAATATCCGTCGTTGCATAACGGTTGACCGTACCATTTATCGTAAAGGTCACCGTGCTATTCGGTGCAATGTCTGCAATAGTATCGATATCAGGATTGTTGCCGCTAGGCACAGACGTCAGTGATGAAGTGACATCACTCAACTGTGTCTTAACCGTCCATGATTCAAATGCCGTGGCGTTCGAACCATCAACCAAAGTGACCAAGACATTGTTCATGATGTCTTTGATGATCACATCATTAGCGAAACCTTCTCCGCCATTGGTGATGGTTACGACAAACTGTGCACTCTGCGCGGCCTGATAGAATTCTTGGTCAGCGATTTTCGTCACCGATATATCTGCTGGCTTAGGCTTAATCGTGGCACTCGGCTCAAAATTTTTGCCAGCGTACGCCACCTTAGCTGTGTTGACGATATCACCTATCGCTTTGGCATCGACTTCGCCTTGAATCGTAAACGTAATCGTATCATCCGGCGCTAAGTCAATCGTCGCATTAATATCGCTGTTCCAAGCGTAACTGCGTTTATCCACCGATGTCATTGGATCGTTAGCGGAGTAACTGACTGTCCAGCGACTAAATGCTTGTCGGTCAACGCCATCGGCTGTCGATACCATGACCGCAGAAATCAAATCTTCCAGCACTATGTCATTGGCAAAGGCAGCATCCTTATTGACGATTTTGATTTCAAAGCCGTTAACCGTTCCCGGAGTATAAAGTGGATCGAGCGGCTCTTTTGTGACTTCAATCGTTGGAGTCAGTGGCGTACTGATCGCTTCATCTTCAAGCGTCTTACCATCGTATTCAAGCTGAACGACGTTTCGCACTTCGCCAATGATTTCAGGCTTGAGTTGCCCTTTGATCGTAATCGTCACAATGTCTTGCGGCGCAATATCAATGGTGTTGTCGATATAGTTACCCGATAGTGCTGGCAAACTGGTGTTTCCATTGGAAGAGACGGCGCTAATTTCAATCGTTGCTGGGTCAAATACTGATATCGTACTGCCGTAGATCGTTTCCGCACTGATACGATCAACTAAGTCCGTCACCTTCACATCAGTCGCCCATACTCGCTGTGTATTGGTCAACACTAGCGTATAAGTTAGGGTATCTTGCGCCTGATAAACACTCTTATCGACGGTTTTCGACACGGTCACTTCCGCATCCATCGGCAAATAAGTTGCCGTATCGTTAGCCCCGTCGACGTCATCAGCGGTGACACTCACTTGGTTATTAATGGCCCCGATCACATTGCTATTCACGGTGCCTTCAAGATGAAGCTGAATCTGAGATCCGGGTGCGAGATTGAAGTCACCACTAAACCCATCCGGCGCATCAAAAGCCGATTGGTCAATCACAATTGTTTTGCTTGCCGAAGGATCTACGATGGTGATCGAACTGGTTACACTATCCCATGAGTTAAACACTCGACCTGGCAATAAACTGTCCACGACATCCGCTCGGATACTTGACGCGATATCTTCAACATGAAGATTTTGCAGATAACCCGCGCCGGTATTCTCAACCACAATATCAAAGCCAATCGAATCACCAGGCGCATAAAGCGCTGGAGATAGCGAAGCTTGTTTCGTGACGGTCAGAGCACCTTGCTGAGGATAGATAAAATGCTGCTGTAAATCGTACTGTTTGTTGTTGACGTATAGCGTGTTACCAAACTTACCAATCGCATCGTCTCTGACTTGACCCACCACTTCGATTTTAAGCACCGTCGGCTCGGTACCGGCCGCACCTAATTTGACGACAGCATCAATATCGCCGCTGGTCTGAATGGCACTCGCATCGTTGAACGCAGCGCTGATATTCGACACAAACGTTGCGTTAGTCGTCCAAGATTTAAGTGCTGACTGCATTGAACCATCAGCGGTCAGTACCGTAAATTTCGAAATCTCATCTTGAACACGCACATCTGCATTCGAATCGGCTCGGTTGGCAACGTACATGGTATAACGCACTTCACCACCTGGCGTGTAACTTGGAGTATCCGTCGACTTAGCCGCGATAATATCGGCGTCACCTTGGCCAAGTACTATTGAGTTCGAGTCCTGACTATCAACTTTCGCAATGTTAGTGATGGTACCGGTCGCATCGGTATCAACAATACCTATCAGACCAAACACGACTTTATCGCCTGGCATTAGGTCGAAAGTGGCATCAAGAGGCTTGTTTCCTGAGTAGTTACCAGAAATAAAGAAACGATCGCTACTAGGTTGTTCAATGATGGTGGTCGAAAGTCCACTGAATGCTTTTGCACCAGTCGATGTACTAATGGCATTGAGCTTATCGATAATCGCAACATCATTGGCAATACCTTCACCACGGTTTTCGACCGTAATGGTGTAACTTACCTGACCACCTGGGTTGTATTCACAACCGCTGCCACTGTTCGATGGGAAGCTACAACTACTGCTATCCGCAGTGGTATTGGTAACCAGTTTTTCGAACACGAGATCAGGAGCCACTGGAGGTATCTCTGGTGTTACAACTTGGTGATTACCGCCCGTTGCTTGGTTTGCGTCAATGGTACCCAGTGCGTCTGGTCTGATAGTGCCCTTGATCAAGAACTGAATCTCTTCTCTCGGTGCAATATCTGCGACGATGTCGAGATCACCTGTTTTGTCATACGGAGGTAGATAGGTATCGATGTCACCATCTAAACCTGTAGAAATCGTATGCGTGATTTCAGTGTCCAACAATGCTTGGGTAACATTGCCACCGAGCACTTCTACGGTAATGTTCGACAATAGGTCACGCAGTACAGCATTGTCGCGCCACACTGGCGTCGTATTGGTGACAGTAAACTGATAAATGACTTCTTCGCCCGGTTTATATGTATCGCCGTTCGAATAGGGTCTACCACCAATAGATACAATCTCTTTGCTGACATCTAGACTTGATGTTTCTGGATTGATTTGCGACTTACCAAACCCAGCACCATTGTATTTAGGCTGAATGGTCACCGCAGTCATTGCATCATCGCGGATCTGGGATTCCATCTTAATATCAATCCAACCATTGGCTGCAATCGACAACTTAGGAATATCAATATCCACATCGGTGCCACCTACGAATGAACCAATATCGGTCGTCACTTCATCAGATTTTGCAACCGAGACAAGCCAAGTAGCTGGCTGGTAAACCACGCCCTGCTGGTTGTCTGGTTGACCTGCGGCAATTTGAGCGAGTTTTGATTTCAGCTTGCTAAACTCTTCACTCAGATTCGCGTTGTACTCAGTACCCTTACCTTTGTTTTCAAGACGCAGACGGTAAACCACTTTCTGCCCATCAACAGTATGGTTGTAGGTTCCCTTTTGCGTTGCATAACTAGAATCCGTGTAGGATTTATGCAGTTTTTCAACATTGGCTGGCAGCATATCTACCCTCTCTGACGGGAGATTATGCTTACCATCAACCTTAGCAGTATTTTGGATGGATCCGACCGCTTTATCCGACACATGCGCCTTAATCGTGTACTTAACGAAGGTGCCTGAAGGTTCAAAACTGCTCGCAGCGAGGTCAAACACCGTATCTATATTGGTGTTGTTGGCGACAGAACCCGCGTTTGACAGCGATGAACCATCAACGTCGGTATTGATCGTCCAACTCGTAAATGCTGGACCTGTTGTGCCATCGAAATATTCGGTTGAGATTCCCTGAATATCATCAAAGATGGCAATGTCTTGTAAGTGAACATTGTTTTTGTTTTTGAGCAGGATCTGATACTCGATGTAACCACCAGGTGTGTATCCACCCGAGAGCTCGGTGCTACCGTCAACATCGTATATTTTGGTCACATGCTTCTCAAAGTCATATTTCTCAGTGTCGGCTTTCGACTCAGCACTCACTGTGTCACCGTCGACCTTGAGCAAGTTGACAATATTACCTACCGCATTGGCATTAACTTTAGCACGAACAACATACTCAACCGTTTCACCAGCCGGAATTGAAGCATGCGTATTTATATCTTGGTTATTTGCAATGGTTTTATCGAGATCGACTTCAGCATGCGGATTGCCACCAACAACCTTAGGTTCTATCGTCCAACCTTCAGGAAAGGCAAGGCCTTCGCTACCATCAAGCAAACTCACTTTGATAGTCGAAAGTGTGTCGACAACTGGAATATTGTATGCTCCGCCCTTACCATCATTTTTGATCGTAAGATGGTAAGTCAGCTCAGCACCAGGTTGATAGTTTTTCTGCTCGACTGTTTTAGTAAACGCTAGATGGTAGTCGTACGGTTCAACGGTAATTCCACCAATAGTGATATCCCCAACGGCATCGTCACGTACTACGCCTTCGACGGTATAGAGGACATAATCTCCACCTGCAACGTCTATGGTTGTCGTGATGTTTTCATTGTCCTTAACCACACCATCTAGCGTGCCGTCCGTTGTGCCATCGCCACCATCGCTGTCTTCTTTTTCAACCGCGACAGAGAAGTTGTCATTAAACGGGTTAGCATTCGTTCCATCTAAAAGCAGAACGCTTACTCCCTTAATGTTTTCAGCCACACGGTGGTTATTGAAATAACCACGGTCAGAACTGACTTTTACTTTATAAGTCAGCGTATCACCTGGTGCATAAAACGCACTCTTCTTGCCATTGACCAATAGTTCACGAGTCGTTGTGCCACCACTATCCACTCGTTCCATTTCATGGTGCGACACATGCGACTCTTCCGAGACTTGTTTGTAATCACGGAAGATGTAGGCGTTGTTGGCGATGATAGGCTCTAATATCCCTGCTGAATCACGAGAACCAACCACGTTGTCTTTGACTCGAGCTTTGATCTTAACAGTGCGCGTCTCGCCGGCTGCTAGAGAAAACGAACTGCTAACACTGCCTGGAGGATAGACTAGATCTTCTGTAGTTTGACCTTGCCAACCGGCACCATCTCCATAATCAAACTCCCAGTATTCAAATGGAGATTGGTTTTCATAGTCTTCAAACTGATTGTTCTTCTTGTTGGCAAGTACCGACTTAATTTCCTTAATTGGATCAACAAGTTTCAGGTTGTCTGCCGTGTTATCACTGTTGTTCTGTAAATAGATAAAGTAGGTCACATCCTGTCCCGGCGTGAAGCGAGTCACGTCGGCAGTTTTTAGGATAGACACGTTCAGTTTTGCGTCGCCACTGTCACCAATTTCGGCGGTCGCGGATTGGTCAAGATTATTGACTGGGTCGTGGATCTCTACCGTGTTAGAAATTTCATCTTTGCTGTAGTCATTTTTGACTAAACCGCGAATTTTATAGGTAACAAAACCCATCCCCTGAACCGTTTTAGGGTCAATATCAATACGGGTATTTATGTTACCGTTGTCTGGGTAGTTCGACTTCACATCAGGATAACTACCTGTTTTAAAAGGAGAGTTATTCTTATCTGTGATGGCTTGTATTGTCCATTCCGAAAACGCATTCATACCCACGATATCATCAGTGACTCGCACTTCATTCGCGTAACCTGCACCACGGTTATAAACCGTGACATCGAACTCTACCCACTGCCCCGGAATAAACTCATTCTCTTTGGTGGTTTTTACTACGACAACATTGGGCGCTTTTGGATAAACCACAGCAGCATCTTGCATCCCTGACTGAGAGTCTGAATCTGGAGTTTCAACTACAGCACTGTTGTCTATACGCTTATAGATAATTTCGTCACCATTGCTGCGATCGATCTGAGCGGTAATGGTGTAAACAACCTCAACGTTTGGCGCAATCTGAGCGACGGTATCAAGATCTTTGTTATCTTCAAAAGTCCCGACCTTGGTGAAAGTACTATTGCCGTTTAGCAGTGGGTCATCCGAAATAATCTCTGCACTGATCGTCCAGGAAGAGAAGACTTTTTTCGAAACGTTGTCTGGTTCAAGTAGGCCAGCCTCAATCGTCGAAAGGCTATCTTTGACTTTTACATTAGTGGCATAACCATTCCCTTTCGCATTAATAACACGCAGACGATAGGTGATCTGGTTTTCCATTTTGGAATAGCTGGTTTGATCCGTATGGAAGTTCGCGTCGTTGTTTGTTTTCACTTCTTTGATCAGATTAATATTGAAATCTCGAGGATCCGAACCTCGGTCAGCATAGACGGAATCATCCACTGTCACGCTGTTTTCAATATGACCATTCGCCAATGGATTGGTCTTAGCTTCAATGGTGTAGATGATGTAACCGTGCGGCTCAATCGTTGCTTTTACATCCAGAATGTCAGGACTGCTAATACTACCACTGATGCCTGTGTCTGATGCCGTTGATGGTGAACCGTTTTCTTTATACGCTTGTGCTGTAATAGCCCAACTATCGAAAGCAGTAATCGTATTACCAAAGATGTCGACAGTTTCTAGCTTATCGATGGCATCCATAACATGCACTTGGTCTGCAAAACCATCGCCGTCATTATCAACACGAATAGTGTAAGTTAGCGTATCACCTGAAGAGTAGTAACGTGAATCAACATCTTTACTCGCACGAAGGTTATCCTCAGGCATCTGCACACCCGAACCTTCTTCTGTCACGTTATCACTACACGCAGGGTTATTATCGAGAATCAGACCCACGCTCGAATCGTTGACTTCGGCAGTAAGCTTGTAAGTCACGAACTTACCAGGTGCGACATCTGGTGACACTGTCACTGGGGAGCTAGTCCACGAGCCATAGCTATATTGGCCATGATCGGTACCTTGATTATCTTCTGCGCTGACAGGTTCCAGCTTCCAACGCTTGAAAGCCTGCCCCTGACCTGCACCAGCAGCCATATCTGTGGTAACACAAGTTAAGTCATCGACGATTTGCAAATCGTTAGCGAAATATTTTGACGAAGAATTGGAAACTTTAATCTCATATTCAACGGTATTGCCCGGGATATACTCAGACTCTTTAGTCGTTTTAACGATCTTAATTTCAGAGTCAGAAACATTGAGCGTTCGCTCTGCAGCAAATATATTGCTGATTTGGGCGTCTTGCTCAAGCGCACCATCAGCGTTGAATATCGCCGCATTAGCCCCTTTTATCTCACCGATCGCGACGGGTGAAATACTCGCTTTAAGCTGATAAGTGATGCTTTCATTTGGGTAAATAGAAACTTGGTCATCAAAATCTACATCTGATTGAGACCCGAGGTCTTTATACTTGGAAAGAGAATTGCCACCGATATCGGTCACCTCAACACTCCACTGAGCGAATGGATTACCAGATAAGTCGCTGCTATTGTGCTCAGGTTGTAAGTTGTTACCTAAACCTAAGTCAGTGATCAGTTGTTTGATATTGTGTTTAACATGATAGCCGTAAGCAATGCCTTGACCGCTGTTGCTAACTTTAACAGTAAAGACACGCTCTGAACTAACCAGATATGGCGATGCATTATTGAGTGTATGTTCAATACTAGCGATGGGCTGAGCTGGAGGGGTGATTTGTTCATCACTTTCAATATTACCCTCTTTGGTATGCGCTGTTGCTGAAGTGACAATGTCTCCAACAAGATCGTTGGCTACCGTCGTTGTAACGGTATAGGTCAGCTTGCCACCTACCACAATCTTTGCGTCTGTAACCGCCAGATCACCGCTCGTAGCAAAAGTACCAAGTTCACTACCACTACCGGTTGTTTTACCACTGATGGTGACATTACTAAACGGAGATGAAGTTGCTCCGTTGGTATGCTCGACAGCCAGTGATTCGAACGCTTGATTGATATCAAGACCTTGAACTCGATAACTGCCTGTGTTGGTCACCGTGAGGGTATAAGTCAGTGAATCACCGACGAGGTACTCATCTTTATCTGCCGAGAGAGCCAGTTCATATTGGTAAGGAACTGGGTTAAAAACACTCGCCACACTCGGTACAAACACTTCTGCGCTACCATCGCCATCAACGTCTGCTCTAACCGTGGTTTTGCCAAGTTCTATTTTACCAATCGCATCATCACTCACTTTGGCTTGGATGAGATAATCGTTGCTACCGAATGGGAATAACTTTGCATCAGATACCGACAGATTCGAATCACTGCTGGTAAACGAACCAGGGTTTGACCCCCAACTATTTGAAGCCGTAATTGTGACTGAACTAAACGCTTTACCACGGCCAGACTCGGTGTCGGTCTGTGTATCCCAGACAAGGTCTTCCACTTCTACGTCACGGAATGTTTTCGCAGTAGTATTTTTTACGGTGACATGATAATCAATCAACTGACCATTTTCGTATGTCGAACTTGCAGGTGTAACAACAACTTCTATATCTGCCGCAAAGGCTTGTATAGAAAACATTGCAAATAACACTGTGATTAAAGAATACAGTTTTGAAGGAATCTGGTTTAGCAAAACGGTTTCATCCCATTGTCTAATTACTACTATCGCGATTGTTTTATTTTTTGATTAGCAGCGGTTGAGCAAGCTACGCATTATTGTTTTGAACGGTCATCGGTTGTCACTGCTCTGTCAAAAAGCATCTATTGAGTGTAAAAAATATCAAATACTCAAATTTGAGATACCTTTAAAGCCCATTACTCAGAAATGTCCTACATGACAATTACCTATATCTTGCCGACGTAATAAACTGGTCAAAGCTTTCACACCAGATAATAACGGTGTTGTATTTAGCCGCATCAAACCCTGTTGGAAGAGTGACAGTGAAGCGATCGAAACTTTTGACATCACCAACCTGAACCATCTGTTCTTTTTGCGCTAAAAAATCTGCTTCGGCTTCAATAAAGGTTGGCGAAAAATATAACTTGTAGTCGGGCCCAGGAGCCAAACCGCCAACAAAGGCAACTTCATCTTGGCTGATGGAAAGTGAACCTTCTCCCCAATGTAAAAAATCACTATCTTTACGATCTTTTTGAAAACTCGCAGTATAAATAGCCTGCGTGGTGATACTTTGCACCTGCTGCATCGTAGGAGATGGAGGTTGAGTGAGAATGGGCAACGCATAAATTCCTAATGCGAAGCCCAATGCGATACACATCGTGTGTGTTAGCAGCAGCAATATCCTTTTCATCCTGACACTCACTTGAAAAATCACTGCTATAAATGTACATGATTTTTAATAAAATATCATTGTTGAATTAGATACTTATTGGTAATTAAGAGCTGTTTTCTCTGCCAATGTCACAATAACTTTTACCGCTTGCTCCATTCCCTCTATCGAAACGAACTCATGGATGCCATGAAAGTTGTAAACACCTGTGAAAATGTTAGGGCATGGCAGGCCCATAAATGATCATCGCGCACCGACCAGACCACCATCAATGGTGTAAGCCCACTCGGCTCCGAACCTTGCCACATCAAACTTGTCAGCACCTCGGCCGATCTCTTCGTCCGGCGTAAAGCCAATACAGATCTCACCGTGAGGGATTTCGGGATATTGAATTGGAGAGAATATTTGATCACCTTTGCCTAACGCAATATCGCCACCCTGATAATCTTTTACAATCTGCGCTTTTACATTCTCACCTGAAGCATCAGGCGCAGTATCCATATGCGCGATAAAGCCAATGGCTGGAACAGGATAATCTACGTTACTTGGCAGCTTAGCCATTACATACCCATTGGAATCGAGAGAAACATTACTTAAGCCAAGTTCAATCAATTCCTGTTTAAGAAATTGAGCAAAGGTCATTTGTCCTTCGCTGCTTGGACAGGCAAGATGGTTCGGATTTGATTGAGTATTAAAAGTCACATAGCGCAGAAAACGTTGTACCAATTCATTCATAAATACATTCTCTTATAATTTAAGCCTTACTCATAACGAGCTCTCATCGTACGCCTTCTTAGCTACAAGGCTTTGCTATAAATCATTTTTTTCGCAATAACTAGCGAATACAAAAAAGCCCGAACAGCATAGCTATTCGGGCTTAAAAATATTCAAGTTGCAGGATTAAAGCAGAATAAAGATACCTGCCAAACATGCACTCGTCAGGTTAGCTAATGTGCCAGCAAGCACAGCTTTAATGCCTAAATTGGCTACTTCAGCGCGTCTCTCTGGCGCAATAACGCCGATTGAGCCCAGCTGGATTGCAATAGAACCAATGTTAGCAAAACCACAAAGTGCAAAAGTAATGATGACTTGGCTATGCTCTGAAAGCAGAGCTTTATGTTCAACAAAATCAATGAACGCAACAAATTCATTCATTACGATCTTCTGACCAATGTATGAGCCAGCCATCAACACTTCATTAGAAGGAACACCTATAACCCATGCTAGTGGCGAAAACAAATATCCAAACAGTGCTTGGAGCGTCATGCCACTAAAGCCAACCAACTCACCTAGGCTTTCAAGACCCGTATTCACCATCGCAATCACACTGACAAAAGCTATCAGCATAGTACCCACCGCAACAGCCACCTTCATGCCATTCATCGCACCACTTGCTAGTGCATCAATCACATTGCTCTCTTGCGCTTGATCCATTTCAATATTTGATTGGTCGATAGGAGTATCACGTTCAGGCACAATGATTTTTGCCATCATCAAACTACCTGGTGCAGCCATAAAACTCGCGGCAATCAGATATTTTAACTCCACTCCCAGACCTGCATAGCCTCCGAGCACACTCCCAGCAACAGACGCCATGCCACCAGCCATAACGGCAAACAGCTCAGAACGAGTCATTCGAGAAAGAAAAGGACGAACTAGAAGAGGAGACTCACCTTGAGAAAGAAAAATGTTACCCGTTGCCACCAAAGATTCTGCTTTACTGGTGCCAAGGAATTTTTGAATACCGCCACCGATGAACTCGATAACTTTTTGCATAATGCCGAGATAATAAAGTGCAGAAATAAGAGCACTGAAGAAGATGATGATAGGAAGAACGCGAACAGCAAAAATGAACCCAGTGTTGGCTAGATCACCAAATAGGAAGGCTATCCCTTGGTCTGCAAACCCCAATAAGCTCGATACGCCGCTACTTAAACTTGTTAATGCTGCCTGTCCCCAAGGGAAGTAAAGCACTAACGCTGCAAAACCAACTTGAAGTAACAGAGCACGGGACACTGTTTTCCAGTTAATTGATTGGCGACTTTCCGACAGGAATACTGCACACAAAAGCAGGGCAATGACACCGATTAAGCCAAATAAAACATTCATTAAAAATTACCTCTACAAGCATTGAATTGGTAGCTGGTCCTGTCCTTGGGGTCATTCACCATTCCCTGTGACGGCTTGTATTGGTAGAGCTGTTATTCTCAACCGGGCGGAAAGTATAGCGCCACGAATGAGAGTTTCATCACATATTTTTACGCAAACGTTCAAGTGTTCAATGTATGACCACTTTGCATATTTGGGACACCTATTGGTCGCGGTTAACTTCGTTTTTACCCTTGTCAACATACGCACTTAAACACCTATAAAATTGGAACCAAACTCTCAATTTCACTATCGAAGCATCACAATTATTGGCCAAAAACTGGCGTTATATCATTTGGCACCTAGTGTTAAATAACAAAGCTTAACGTACCTTTGGTATGACAATTAAGTTCACTACAACGTCATAGGCTAACACAACTAAGACTTTCCCCCGCTCATGCGGGGATTTTTTTGGCTCGTAAGGAAGGATCGTATGGTATTTTCCCTCCCAACCGCTAGAATACCCAGCCTACTTTGATGTCTGAGAGCCTATATGCAACGCGATTACACTTACAGCAGTCTCACTCAAACTTCTCGTGAAGAACTTGAAGAATTGAGCTTGAAAATGATTCATCGTCTTATTCCTGAAGAATCAATGACAGAACTGTTTACGTTTGAGCAAGATGAGACCGAAGATCAGGATAAGCTTCAAGAAGCTCAGTTTGATGCAATGCTAAGAATGAACGCTATCGCACTGAGCCAACTGCCAGCATTGTTTGAAGAATCGGACAATGAGCAGCAAAACATCATTCGAATGCAGCGACTACTGCTGTGGCATTTTTACACAGTATCGTTCCATCTAGAGCGAGCGATTCCACTTGAGACTCACTGTAACCACGTTGAGATAATCCTCAAGGAGAGCCCTCAAAACGCACTCGAATGGGTAACGACACTCACTGACTTACTGCGTCAATACGCTCAGATTGCACAGTCAAAATGACGATACTAGAAAGCGACATCGACTACCCGTCACCTCCAGATGTCCTAATTCATTGGATAGCCAAAGAGAGGGATAGGCTCAGATCACCCTGAGACTCGAAGTTCTGTTCCATAACATAGAGAAAAGCCGAGCTTGAACTCGGCTTAGTAGTGTGGTCTAGAAAGGATGAGCTGCGAGTTGCTGACTGTCTTCTAGCATCTGTTGTGCAACATACTGGTGTGTCGCTGTTGTCGGATGGGTTACGTCCCAAAACACAAACTTATCCGAACCTTGATAAGCACACTCAGAGCGCAAAGGATGGTTGTACAAATAGTCGACGGATGAAGAACGATTAATATCGAGACACGCTTCACTTGCGTTAACAAATCCATGCGCTTGAGGATCGGCAACCAAGCTCTCAAACAAAGCATGAGTATCATGCAGAGTAATGGTGTACCCCTGTGCAGTGGAGTTCGCCACTTGGGCTTTTATGAATCGATTCATCTCCACAATCTTCGCGCGAATTTTGTCAATTTCTTCTTGGGTAGAATAGCGAAACTGAGGCGCACGTGTTGCGTCTGGTAACGTCATTAACAAGAGGTGCTTCGCCCCAACGTCGGTGAGTCGAATCAGTGCCTCTGCATAATCAGATTTAACCTCCGCGACACTTCGGTTGTAATTCATGAAGTCATTCAATCCAAACTCCAAGGTAAATAGCGTATTTTCAGGTCGGTAGTTTTTCGCTAACTTCGCGTAGGTTAAATAGGATGTGACCTGATCCCCGACGCCCGTTAACGCAATGTATTGGTTCTCGCCCGCAGCCCCACCGACCGCCCAGTTGTAAAGAGGTAGATTCTTCGCTTTAGCAATGTATTCCGTCCAAACAAACCCGTTCGAAAAATGCCCCAAGAACCAACTGTTCGGGTTAGGGAAACGCCACTGCGAGGCATTAAAAAAGAGGCTATTTTTACCATATACCTGTTCGGATAGCCAGTAACCTAGTTAATAGCAACAAGATCACTTTAACTCTACCGTACCCTACTCCCAATCAAGGATTACTTTGCCAGAAAGCCCGCTACGCATAGCGTCGAAGCCTGCTTGGAAGTCATCAACTTTGAAGTGATGAGTGATGATTGGCGTGAGATCTAGGCCTGACTGAATCAATGAAGCCATCTTGTACCACGTTTCGAACATTTCCCGTCCGTAGATACCTTTAATAACAAGACCTTTAAAGATAACTTGGTTCCAGTCAATACCCATATCTGATGGTGGAATACCTAATAGGGCAATACGACCACCGTGGTTCATTGTTTGTAGCATTGAGTTGAACGCTGAAGGTACACCAGACATTTCAAGGCCAACATCGAAGCCTTCTGTCATACCAAGTTCAGCCATCACGTCCTCAAGCTTTTGCTCTGCAACGTTAACAGCGCGAGTCACACCCATCTTACGAGCAAGATCAAGGCGGTATTCGTTTACGTCCGTGATCACTACATGACGAGCACCTACGTGCTTAGCAACCGCTGCAGCCATAATGCCGATAGGGCCTGCGCCAGTGATCAGTACGTCTTCACCAACTAGGTCGAAAGACAGTGCTGTATGTACCGCGTTGCCAAATGGGTCAAAGATTGACGCAAGGTCATCAGAAATCCCTTCAGGGATTTTGAATGCGTTAAATGCTGGAATCACTAGGTACTCAGAGAACGCACCTGTGCGGTTAACACCAACACCCGTTGTGTTACGACATAGATGAGTACGTCCACCACGACAGTTACGGCAGTGACCACAAGTAATATGGCCTTCACCAGATACGCGGTCACCGATTTCGAAGCCACGGACTTCTTGACCAATGCCAACCACTTCACCCACATATTCATGACCTACAACCATAGGAACCGGAATGTTTTTTTGTGACCACTCATCCCAGTTGTAGATGTGAACGTCAGTGCCACAGATAGCGGTTTTCTTAATACGGATCAGAAGATCGTTATGACCAAGTTCAGGCTTGTCGACCTCAGTCATCCAGATGCCTTGTTCAGGCTTTAGTTTTGATAGTGCTTTGATTTTCATTATTTGATGATCTCCATGTCACGACCCACTTCGATAAACGCATCGATAGCGCGATCTAGCTGCTCACGAGAGTGTGCTGCTGACATTTGTGTACGAATACGTGCCTGACCTTTTGGTACTACAGGGAAAGAGAAACCGATCACGTAGATGCCTTTCTCTAAAGCGCGCTCTGCAAACTCGGCAGCTACTTTGGCATCGCCTAACATGATTGGGATAATTGCGTGGTCTGCACCACCCATAGTGAATCCAGCCGCTTCCATACGTGCACGGAAGTGTGCGGCGTTTTGCCATAGGCGGGCGCGTAGATCACCACTCTCTTCAAGCAGGTCAAGAACGCGGATAGAAGCGTTGACGATTGCTGGTGCAACAGAGTTAGAGAATAGGTATGGACGTGAACGCTGACGTAGCCAGTCGATCACTTCAGCTTTACCAGAAGTGTAACCGCCTGAAGCGCCGCCCATCGCTTTACCCAGTGTGCCTGTGATGATGTCGATGCGATCTACCACATTGTGGTACTCGTGAGTGCCTGCACCTGTTTTGCCCATAAAGCCTACAGCGTGCGAATCATCAACCATTGTCAGTGCGCCGTACTTTTCAGCAAGGTCACAGATGGCAGGAAGATTAGCCACCACACCATCCATTGAAAAAACACCGTCAGTCACAATCAGGATGTGACGAGCGCCAGCTTCTTTTGCTGCGATTAGTTGCTGCTCTAGCTCTTCCATATTGTTGTTTGAGTAACGGAAACGCATAGCTTTACATAAGCGAACACCATCAATGATTGAGGCGTGGTTTAGCGCATCAGAAATGATAGCGTCTTCTGCACCTAGAATCGTTTCGAACAGACCAGCGTTCGCATCGAAACAAGAGGTGTATAGGATGGTGTCTTCTTTACCCAAGAACTTAGAAAGCTTTTGTTCAAGTTCTTTATGGATGTCTTGAGTACCACAGATAAAACGCACAGATGCCATACCAAAGCCGTGAACATCCATACCCTCTTTACCTGCTTCGATTAGAGCAGGGTGATTTGCAAGGCCAAGGTAGTTGTTCGCACAGAAGTTAAGCACTTCTTCGCCGGTTGAGATTTTCACCGCAGCGGCCTGTTGCGAAGTGATCACACGCTCTGATTTATAAAGGCCTTCCGCCTTTACTTCTTCAATTTGCTGTTGGATCTGTTGGTAGAATGCAGAAGACATTTCAAATTCCTTCCTAGTTATTATGATTGTAAGCATATCGCTTATCGATTGCCTTGAGCGCATTGCTAAAGACTAAAATCTGCTGTCTTAAGTGTAATTCAAGCACGTTGTTTCCATTATCCTGTTGAGCGGAAAAACATTATTGAATTTGAGGCACAAATTAAACGCTTTTGTGATGACCGTCGCTCAGGATCACGCTAAACTCCCCCATCACTGCCATTAATGCACTCCACTATGAAAAACACCAAACTGATCGCCCTACTCCCTGACTTAGCGAGTTTTATTTTAATCGTTGACGAAGGAAGCTTTACCGCTGCGGCGAAACAGCTTGAGGTGACGCCTTCAGCGCTAAGTAAACTGGTGACTCGATTGGAGACCTCTCTATCGGTGAAACTGTTTGAACGCACGACGCGCAAGCTGATCATTACCCGCTCAGGTCAACAGGTTTATGATCAGGCAATGGTCATGGTTAACGCCGCCAAGCAAGCCGTTGAACTTTCGACTTCAGATCATCAAGAAATGTCGGGGGCGTTGACCGTTGCAGCACCCGAAGCGTTCTTAAACTCGGTGCTTCAGCCTCACGTTGTGCCTTTTCTCAAGCAATACCCGCACATTCAGCTCAAACTCCGCGCTGCGGATGGCGAAATAGATTTGATCCGCGATGGAATTGATGTCGCTTTCAAACTCACCGATAAGCCAGATGAGAATTTGGTATTGAGAGAAGTGAGTAAAACTAACTTAGTGCTGTGTGCAAGCCCTGAATATGTCGAACAGCGAGGGATGCCAACCCACCCAACAGAGCTGGTAAAACATGACTGTTTGTACCTAGCAGAAACCGACCGTGACCATATCTGGGACTTTTTTAAAGAAGACGAGTACCACTCAGTACCCGTTAGCGGACGCTACGCAGTTAACCACTCACAAATGCGATTGACAGGGGTTAAGAATGCACTTGGTATCGGCATCTTCCATGACTTTGTTATCGCCGATGCGATTGCGCAAAACCAAGTCGTTCCAGTCTTGCCAGACTGGACAATCAAAAGCAACTACCACGGGGCAATAGCAATTCAGTACCCACAAACCAAGTACATGCCCGCTCGTTTACGTGGATTCATCGACTATATGACCGAGCAACTGAGTCAAAAATAATACCGCCCTGAGGAGAGCCTCAGAGCGGTATCCATCAACTCACGCGACTAACACGCTAAGTATTCGCACAGTCTGGTACTTCTGCTGACGACAAATGCATCAAACAACAAGGTCGCAATAATCGTTACCCCTGCCAATGGGAAGCAGAGGCTGATCACCACAACGGACACCAGCCCCACCTTCCAAATACCTTCTTGTTCAAAACGCGCTGGCACTCCCAACTTGTTCTGTTTACTTGGACGTCGTAGCCACCACATCATCGCACCCGTGATTGAAACTGGCGTGAGTCAGAACCGATTGGCGACCGTCGCTTCTGAAGCCGCGATAAACTGCGTCACTCTGGCTTTGGGATATTGAGCAATAACGGCTTGCATCTGCTTCGACACAGATTGAACCGTCTCTTGTGGAGTAACCGTTAAAATTTCGCCGTAACGAAAATGTTCAATCTCATCATCAAACAGCATCACTATACCGGTGAGACTTAGCATTAACATAAACGGGATAACGAATAAGCCAGCATAGAAGTGCCAACGCCAAGCGAGGAAATAGCGTGCTTTAGCGTTTTTCTTTTCGATGGATTGCTGACTTTTTGATGAGCGTGCGTGTTCCTTAGGTTGAGTCTCAAACTGACTACCCAGCATTATATTTTCCTTTTTAAGACGCACAGCGTCGCACCTCGAATCATGTCGAGGCTAATCGCTGAGCATTAACTTTACTTAGTGGCTTTAAGCCTAATTATTATGAGATATCGATAAAGTTGGAAAAAAGAACCGCGGGCGGAGCGCGTGGGATAGCAAATTGAAAACGTTCACTTAGAGCCAAATAAGTGTACGAATCCATCGTCGCTAATGTCGATCTTCGTGCGTGTTGGGGTGTTGGAAGAGAATCCTGATGAAAACTGGAAAAGTGACTAAATGGACAAGGTTTGCTGTGTTGGGTTTCTACCGTACCTTCTTCAACTTGAACCAGCTCAAAACCATTGATAGTACAGAGCGTCGCCCACACCCCGGCATTGGCACCATGGGCGTTTATAACAGGCATCAATGTCACAAGCACCCAGCTAAGGGCACTTGCGATTAACATGCTTCGCTTAAAATAAGACGCTCTGATCATTGTCATTCTCAATAGTTAGAGCGCAAATATATAACCTTCTGCTAACAAACTCAGTAACCTACGATAAAAAACCTAACATTGATCATGGTTTTTTACCCTTACAGTATGGCCTTGAGCCTTTTAGCCAAATAGCTTGCTCCAGATGCTTGGATTACGCTTATCATGATACTCAACACGTAAATCGTCGACGCGTTTTAACTCCGCTTTGGCCGCTTCTAAGTTACCAGCCTCTAATTTCGCCTCAATAGAGTCCAACGCAACAGAAAGCTTATTAAAGCCTTCAAGGTAAAGATCGGTTTTCTCTGGCGGGTATTCACCCCGTTTCGACTGATCGATTAACTCCGAGAGATTAGCAACTGCGGATTTCATTTGGGTGATTTCCTCTGCCTGAGCGGCCTGTTTGAACTCGACTTTCATCTGTTTCATGGTCGCTTTCAAATCGAAATCACTCGCAAACACTTGAGCTGACATAACTAAGGCGAATACAGGAACCAGTTTTTTCATTGTATTTATTCTTTATTTCGGGGAAATGAGGACAAAGTGTACTGAATTTATTCCGCACACATGAGCGTAAATTTGTATCAACTTATAACGGTTTAAAGTCTTCGATAACCTCACGACTACGTAACGCCAAGAAGTCTAAAAACTGCCGATCACCCAGTTCAACAACGACATTAGCCTATCAACTCTCCCCTGTTTAAGTCCACCGAAACCCACTCCTAAAGGCTTTCAATAATAAAAACATCAATATGAAGTAGTTTTTTTGCATCATCGCCAGTTTGTTCAATACTTAGAATGTACTTGCTACTGGACAGATCATGAGAAAGCGTCGTTACTCCCTAAGTATTCATATCACTACTCTATTTCTGGTTCTCACGACATTAGTGGGCTCGGTTCTTATTGCCATCAGTTACCGACATGCTCAGGATTTGTTAACCGGAAGTGCGAAAGAACTCAGCAGTGAAAACGGTCGACAGCTGGAATCAACGTTCCAGGTCAAAGCGGGGCCGATTCTTACCACTCTCGATTTTATGGCGATGAGTAGAGCAATTGATGACCATCGGGCACCTGAAAAAAATCAACTTTTCCTCGGCTCACTCCATTTGATTTTTCAACGCAACCCAGGAGTCGTCGCACTTTTCTATGCTAACGATTCTGGAGACCTCACACTGATTCGCGCCCTTAGAACCAATGGCGACCGAGAACGATTTGGTGCACCAGACAAAGCCGCGCTGATGATCAACACGACCAACCCGTCTGGTCTCAATCGTTTTACCTTCCTTGATGGTAGTTTCCGCAATGTTGGACAGCGCCAAAGCAATGACAATAAGTTTGATCCACGCACTCGTCCGTGGTTCTCCAATGCAGACCTAGATGGCGAAATACGACTCACTGAGCCATATTTTTTTTACTTCCTGAAGACCAACGGAGTTACACTATCGCGTCGTTCGCCGGATAGTAAGAGCGTCGTTGGAGCAGATTTCACCTTAACTTCGCTCTCTGAACAAATCAGTCGAATGGGACATTCGGAAAATACCAAGCTGACTCTATTTGACAATAAATTCAACATATTGGCCCATCACAATGTTGGCATAGAACAGAGTGACGACGGCCGCCCCAGTGTTGATTTACTCAAAGACAGCGTATTTAGAACCGTCATCAACCGTAGTTCGAGCCAAATTATTTACGAAACGCTTGAGCACGATGACCAGAATTGGTCAGTGACGTTAACGCCAGTTAGCTTAAACAACAAAACCCGCTTGTTACTCGCTGAAGCGACACCTCAAGATGATTTGCTCTCTTCATTGCTGTCAATGCGAGATAAGCAAGTTCGAGTCGCGGTCGCAATGTTGCTGATGAGCTTTGTTGTCGTTTGGTTAGTGGTACAACGTTTGGCTAACCCGCTTCAGGTATTAGTGAGGCAGACCGACAACATCGCCCGTTTTGATTTTAAAAAGACTCGTTACACCAAAAGTGTCATCAAAGAAGTGGCCAACCTCACTCAATCTATCGAGTTGATGGAACATACACTCTATGATTTACTCATGCTGCTTCGAGATACCGCCAGCAATCAAGATTTCGCAGTACTCGCTAAAACGATCGCCCATCAAAGTTTTTTAGTCACCAAGGCAGAAACTATCGTTCTCTTTACTCGCGATGACAAAGCAAACTCGCTGCTACCGTCAGCAAACCAAGCCATTATTCCGTTCAAAATCGATATCAATCAGTTGATCCAATCCACACCTTGGGTCAGCACCGACTTAGCAAAAGGCGATATTGTCCATCTCAACCGCGAAGATAACGTACTGGCGAAGTACAGAGAAATCCTCTATAACTCCGACACTTACCTATTCCCACTCCACAATCGGACTCATGAACTGATCGGTGTACTGCTACTTGGTTATGAACGAGCCATCACCCCTGAACAATCAGATAAACACGCATTCCTCAAAGAACTGCTCAGTTTTGGCGCATTGGCAAAAGAGAATATCGACCGTATCGAACAACAAAAAGAGATGCTCACCGCGTTTGTTGAGCTGATTGCTTCTGCCATTGATACCAAATCGCCGTACACGGGTAGTCACTGTCAGCGTATCCCTAAACTGACTGAAATGCTGGTTAAGGCTACCGAGCAAGATAACAGCTATTTTCCGCTGTTTAAGATGTCGAAACAGCAATGGGAAGAGTTGCATCTCGCCTCTTGGCTGCATGATTGCGGTAAAGTCACCACGCCAGAATACGTAATAGACAAAGCGACGAAATTGGAAACCATATACGATCGGATCCACGAAGTCCGGATGCGTTTTGAATTGCTCAAAGCGCAAGCTGAAATCGACTATTGGAAAGCGCTATCTGCGGGGGGAGACGACAAGCAGTTGAAAGAAACGTTGACCCGTAAACAACAGCAACTTGATGAGGACTTTTACTTCATTGCTGAATGTAATATCGGTGGTGAAAATATGAGTCAGGATGCTCTAGAACGCCTGAAGAAAATCAGTGCCTATAAATGGACAAGGACGTTAGATGACCAAGCTGGTGTCTCATGGATAGAAAAACAACGTGCCGGAAAGCCTAGCGATTTACCCGTTGAAGAGTCAATCCTCGCCGACAAACAAGTGCATCTCATTGAGTGGCAGAGTAACACTAAACCACAGGATTTTTGGCAAGAGGAGTTTGTATTGGTACCAGGCGATTACAAGTACAATCGTGGCGAACTCTATAACCTCTCCATCCAGAGAGGGACCCTGAACGATGAAGAGCGCTTTATTATCAATGACCATATCATTCAGACCATCATGATGCTCAATCGTCTTCCCTACCCGGACCATCTCAAAAATATTCCTGAAATCGCAGGAGGACATCATGAGCGAATGGATGGCAAAGGTTATCCAAAAGGTTTATTCCAAGAACAACTATCCATTCCCGCACGTGTTATGGCGATTGCCGATGTCTTTGAAGCTCTGACTTCAAGCAATAGGCCGTACAAAAAAGCCAAAACTCTATCTGAATCTGTAGAAATCATGACGGAGATGGCAACAACGGGACACATTGATCCTAAGCTATATCTGATTTTTCTTGAACAACACATCGATCAGCAGTACGCAGAGATGTTTTTATCACCAAATCAGTTGGGCGAGATTGACCGTGGAGCGCATATCAAAAGAGTGAAAAGCTTCCTAAAATCCCATTTCTAACGACTCCCCCAATTTGCGAATCAAATTAGAGTAAATACATCATTTTTATCTCAAAACGCAAAATCATACTCTAACTATAACTTTCAACAAGTTAGCTCACCAATGAGTCAATATTTAATCGATTGCCCTCTCAAAGGTTGATGTATATCAAAGAGTCATAGACAATACGCTGCCATCTGAGCATTGAGCTCCGTTTTTTGGCGTCAGCCCCGCTGACAAATGAAAGAATTGGCACGCTTTATTGGCTTTTGCCTATCAGTTTAATAGGCAAGACCAGTTTTATAATTTGAGGTGTCGTTGATAGGGTTGGTCTACTTAAATGCCAACCTCCTAGGCACATGCTAACTACCTCGTTTCTAAGGGAAAGATGATGGTAATACCAGAAAACAGCAGCATCGTTATTTTTGGTGCTTCGGGCGACTTAACGTATCGTAAGTTGATCCCTGCTTTATATCACCTTTACTCAAACAAACAGCTGCCTGAGAACTTCGCTATCCTCGGCGTAAGTCGTACGGAATACAGCGATGAGTCTTACCGTGAAAAGCTAAAACGTTCTCTTCAGGAAATGGAGAAAACTGAGCCAGCAACATTAGATGCTTTTATCAACCATCTGCATTACCAGGCGATCAACACCTCGGATACTTCTGATTACTCTAAACTGTCGTTGCGTCTCAACCAATTGGCAGACCATTATCAGTTCGAGCAACGCAATACGCTATTCTACCTAGCAACGCCACCAAGCCTATACAGCATCATTCCAGCCAGCCTTGCTGCACACGGTTTGAACAATGAAGATGACGGTTGGAAACGCCTAATCATCGAAAAACCGTTTGGCTATGATCTGGCTTCTGCGCGTAAACTCGATAAAGAAATTCATGAGCACTTCCAAGAGCACCAAATCTACCGTATTGACCATTACCTAGGTAAAGAAACAGTACAGAACTTATTGGTATTCCGCTTCTCCAACGCAATGTTTGAACCATTGTGGAATCGCAACTTCATCGACTATGTTGAAATCACAGGCGCGGAATTCCTCGGTGTGGAAGAGCGTGGTGGCTACTACGACGGCTCGGGCGCTGTTCGTGATATGTTCCAAAACCACTTGCTGCAAGTCCTTGCTATGGTCGGTATGGAACCACCGGCACAAATCAATGCAGACTCAATGCGTGATGAAGTGGTTAAAGTTCTTCAGTGTCTAAAACCGCTTGAAGAAGACGATTTACGTAACAACCTCGTTCTTGGTCAGTACACTGAATCGGATGTACGTGGTGAATTTTTACCAAGCTACCGTAATGAGCCAGGTGTTGCCGAAGATTCGCGCACTGAGACTTACGTTGGCCTGAAAGCGTACATCAACAACTGGCGTTGGAATGGCGTGCCTTTCTATGTCCGCACAGGTAAACGCCTCCCAACACGTGTCACGGAAGTGGTTATTCATTTCAAACAGACACCGCATCCAGTGTTTGGTCAAAATGCGCCAGAAAACAAACTGATCATTCGTATTCAGCCAGACGAAGGCATCCAAATGAGCTTTGGTTTAAAAGAACCAGGCGCCGGTTTCCATGCCAAAGAAGTGAAAATGAACTTCCATTATGCTTCTCTGCAAGAAACGCAAATGCTGACGGCCTATGAGCGTTTACTGCTTGATGCACTAAACGGTGATGCGACGCTGTTTGCTCGTAGCGATGCGGTCGAAGCGTGCTGGAAATACGTTCAACCGATTCTAGACTTCAAACAAGACCCACAAGCTCTATTTGGTTACGCTTGTGGTACATGGGGACCAAAAGAGTCTGATGACTTACTGCAACGTGACAATCGTGCATGGCGCTTCCCTTGTAAAAACTTAACTGACACGGATTACTGTGAACTATGATTAATCACAAGATTTTTCCAACCGCTGAACAAGTGGTGGCAAGCTTAGCTGACGACATGAAAGCCTATAGCGAACTTGGCCGACCTGTCCATATTTCACTCTCTGGCGGTAGCACGCCGAAGATGCTATTTAAACTATTGGCAAGTGACACTTACGCGACATCCATTCAATGGAACAACCTGCACTTCTGGTGGGGTGATGAGCGCTGTGTCGCACCAGACGATGTAGAAAGCAACTATGGCGAGGCCAACGCCTTACTGTTTAGCCAAGTCAATCTTCCTCGCGAAAACATCCACCGTATTCGCGGCGAAGATGAGCCAGCCGTTGAAGCAAAACGCTTTGCTGAAGAAATGGCTGCCGTGATTCCATGTGAAAATGGCACTCCTGTGTTTGACTGGATTCTACTCGGCGTTGGGGCAGATGGTCACACTGCATCCCTGTTCCCAAATCAAACAAATTACCAGGATGAGAACTTATCTGTGCTTGCCTCTCACCCTGAGTCAGGACAAATTCGCGTTTCAAAAACCGCAAAAGTGTTGGAAGCAGCGAAACGCATCAGCTACCTCGTACTTGGTGCAGGCAAAGTTGACATTGTAAACGAAATTCATACTACTCCGGCGAATGAGCTGCCTTATCCAGCAGCAAAAATCCAGTCAAAAACTGGTCTAACGGAATGGTACTTAGATTCAGACGCAGCAGCAAAAATCGCGTAATGCGAGCGCGTAAATAGAAAATTGGAGAGAAAAAATGAAAGGTGATATCGGTGTAATTGGCCTAGCAGTAATGGGGCAAAACCTTATCCTAAACATGAACGACCATGGTTTCAAAGTGGTTGCTCACAACCGTACTGCTGCGAAAGTAGACGAGTTCCTAGAAGGCCCAGCTAAAGGTACTAACATCATTGGTGCTTATTCACTAGAAGAGCTAGTTGAGAAACTAGAAACACCACGTAAAGTGATGCTCATGGTACGTGCAGGTGAAGTTGTAGATACATTTATCGAAGCGCTAGCACCACTTCTTGAGAAAGGTGACATCATCATTGATGGTGGTAACACCAACTACCCAGACACTAACCGCCGTGTTGCTGCACTACGTGAGAAAGGCATTCACTTTATCGGTACAGGTGTTTCTGGTGGTGAAGAAGGTGCTCGTTTTGGACCTTCGATCATGCCGGGTGGTTCTCCTGAAGCATGGGAAGCGGTAAAACCTATCTTCCAAAGCATCTCTGCTAAAACTGACGCGGGCGAGCCTTGTTGTGACTGGGTTGGTAACGACGGTGCTGGCCACTTCGTTAAAATGGTTCACAACGGTATCGAATACGGCGACATGCAGCTTATCACTGAAGCGTACCAGTTCATGAAAGATGGCTTAGGTATGTCTGCTGACGAGATGCAAGCGGTATTCGCTGAGTGGAACAAAACCGAATTGGATAGCTACCTAGTAGAAATCACGGCTGATATCCTAGGCTACAAAGACGAAGACGGTGAGCCTCTAGTAGAGAAGATCCTAGACACTGCTGGTCAAAAAGGTACCGGTAAATGGACGGGTATCAACGCACTAGACCTAGGCATTCCACTGACGCTAATCTCTGAATCCGTTTTCTCTCGCTGCCTATCTGCGCTAAAAGATCAGCGTGTTGAAGCAGAATCTTTATTCGGCAAAACTATCACACCAGTAGAAGGGGATAAGCAAGAGTGGGTTGATGCACTTCGCCAAGCTCTACTTGCGTCTAAGATCATCTCTTACGCTCAAGGCTTTATGCTAATGCGTGAAGCGTCAAACGAGAACGGCTGGGAGTTAAATTACGGTAACGTAGCGCTAATGTGGCGTGGCGGTTGTATCATCCGTTCAGCTTTCCTAGGTAACATCCGTGATGCGTATGAAGCGAACCCTGACATCGCGTTCCTAGGTTCAGACGATTACTTCAAAGGCATTCTACAAAATAGCCTAAGCGCTTGGCGTAAAGTTGCAGCAAAATCATTGGAAGCAGGTATCCCAATGCCTTGTACCATCTCAGCACTCTCTTTCCTAGACGGTTATACGACAGCTCGCCTGCCAGCTAACCTTCTGCAAGCGCAGCGTGACTACTTCGGTGCTCACACCTACGAACGCATTGACCGTCCACGTGGTGAGTTCTTCCACACTAACTGGACTGGTACAGGCGGCGATACAGCCTCTACAACTTACGATGTGTAATCTAAGTTAAATTTGCCGCAAAGCCGATTTGGTAATCAAATCGGCTTTTTTATTATCGGTTCATCCAGCGAATTCATCATTACTCAATAATTCACTACTATAATTAAAGCAAAACAATCACTTATCAAAATGCCATATGCGCAAATAAAAAGGAAAGAAAATAGAATATTGCTTTATTAGGTATATTATTGGCTTTTCTGTTAATAAATCATTGCAAACTAATAACGATATTTATCGATAAAATATCGATTTAAAATATATCCGTCAAGCGCTCCCTATTCATGCCCTTGTTCCGCACGAATACTAGCTATTGCGTAGTTCAAAGATAAAAGCACTAAACTATTGGTGGGTTGTACGATAAGAGCAAGCATGGTTGCCAGTAGTTCTCGATGTAAGAGGCTGGTGGATGAGTTAGCGCAAAGTCCCTGTCAAACGTATGATTAATAGTAATCTTCATCCTTATAAAGCTCACTGATGAAATCCAGCTCTTCATCTGAGAGCAATTGCCCGGACTTATCCATTTCACTCAGGATTTTATCAACTTCGTGCTTGATGTTTCGGAGCTGCTGGTCATTGAGTCCTTCCAACTCTGATTTTATTTCACTAAACTTCATTCCGTTCATTCAGTCACCAGAAAGTCAGATTAATTGAGTTAATTTATACCACATCTTTATAAAGAAATTTAATTTAAAGAAATACCCTACATTTTATTCGGACTTATCTCTAGGTAATCATAAAGTTTATGGTTAACTTTAGTTACTTTATATTAACATAAACAATAATTAGCCTTAATTATCCAATAGGACTAATTAGAATACTTTTATCTAAATCTTTGAAATTATTTTTATGTTAATTTAACCAACGTCTCTAATTTGATAACCGTACATGGTAAATTGCAAAGATTGGCGCAATAGCTAAGGATTGAGAAGAGGAGAATACGTGGAAAATCGGATAAGGTAAAAAGAGCCATACCTCTCAGCGTTGAGAGGTAGTGTAGATATAATTCGTATCAAACCGTTTATCGACGAACTAAAGTTTGACCATCGACAAAGCCGATGCTTTTTATCTCGCGATGTTTGATGTTCCTTATTACACTCCAATCGAGGTGTGATTGAGAGAAAGAGCAATAGATATGCCGACCTCCGGACAACTCCGTTTTTAAGAAATCTTCCAACGACTGAACATTAGACGCAATAAACAGATCTCTTTCATCAATTAGCGGTGTTTTTTCAAAGGCGATGGGTGAGTAGTGTGTGAGCATATATGTTTTATCCTCTAGGCCAGTACAGTGCTGGCTTTGTGTAAGGCAAAGTGAGTAACCTCCTTTTATTTATCTCCTACAAGTATTGTATTACAAATGGTTAATGAACTTGGGAAAGACATCCTTTCCAAAATGGAAACAGAAGAGCGCCTAATGGCGCTCTTCTGTTTATCGTTTCCTTTGAACTTATCGGTGACATAGAGAGCAAAACTGGCAATCAGTGCGATCACCGACACGGTAGAAAGAGCTGGCATGCTCAGGATCCATGCAAACGTCGCGGCAAGAAATGCGATGAAGGTAATCATGCGACTGCTTGACATTACTCTGCCTAATTTTCTGTTCATAACGCCTCCTAAGTATCAACAAAGGGACATGGCTACAACATTAATCGGCCATGTTTTGACCAATTCATTATGCCGTAATGTAAGCTAAATAAGCCTAAATCAAACTCAAAATAACTCGGTATGTGACACTGCGCAATGAGTTAGTCGACGCGTTACCAATAGACATCAACAAAGAAATAGACGGTCATCACTATGCTCGACAAGGCGACAAACCCTTTCACGTAAACCTGCTCCACTTTTCGCGATACACGAGCGGCAACATAGCCCCCCGAAAGCGTTCCTAACATCACAGCAAAGCCTCTAGGCCAATCAATTGCGCCATCAAGAACGAACACGACAATGGCAATGATTGAAACACATGAAGAGATAAGCAACTTCAGGCCGTTCATCTGGTTGATATCGTTATGTCCGGCCAAGACTAAGTAGCTGAGGACGATAACGCCCAACCCAGCATTGAAGAATCCCCCATATGCGGAAACCAGAATCAATAACAACGTAATGGAGATCACCGCCCATATCGGACTCAGCGACGCCGTTCTCGCCGCTTGACTGACCCAATGACTGATTTTATTGCCAAAAACAAATAGCAAGGTAGCAAACAATAGCAGCCATGGTATGGCGACCAAAAACTGCTGCTCAGACACACTCAGAAGCAAGTAAGCTCCAATGGCACCGCCAAGGAGACTGAAGAAGATCATTGATTTCAATGCACTAGCCGACTGAGCGATGTCCTGACGAAATCCGTAGGTACCGCTGATATAACCTGCGCATGCCGCGAAGGTATTGGTCGCATTAGCAATCACAGGAGGTACACCAACAAACATGAGTGCAGGAAACGTGATAAAGCTTCCACCGCCCGCAATGCTGTTAAGTATACCGCCCAGAACACCAGCGCCAAATAGTAGAATCCATTCCATTTTGGTTACGAGTTTTTATTAGGGGTTAACTACTCTAACCTGCTCTTTCCATTGAACAAATAGAGATGAGTAAATTTTGTGCTCAAGCTACTGAATATCTAACGCGATTGCTTTCCAGTCCCGTAACTCATCTCGGTAGTATTGAGTCTGCTTTGTGGTCATGGTGTTGATGACTTTGACCAAGTACTGATTCGCGATCTGTTTATTGTGGTCGATTTTCTGTTCCAACTCTGGCGCATAGAAGCTATCAGGATTGAACATTAGCTTGTGAAACTCTGGTTGAAACTTGTTGATATCAAGTCGATTGGTCAGTAATGCGTTCATCTCTATGCGCATCTTGGTCTGATGATCAATCCAGTCATGTGATGTGACGTAAAGCGCTGCCACCCATTCATCGAGCAAGCTTTGCTGTTGGTCGGTGAGATCACCTATCCATGTTTCGAGATTCTCTTCTATTCGCTCTCGGTAACGTTGTTTTACTTCTGGTTCACTCAGTGGCTGGTATCTTTTTTTGTATTTGGTATGACGAACACGAATACTGTCCATAACCTGCCCGACTTGACTGTCAGATAACTCACGCGCAACAGAATACAGTTCGGGCGCAACTCTCGTCACTAGACGCTGAGAATGGTTGTGAAACTTTATCTCTTGCTGTTCGAGTTGTTGCAGTGTAAATGTGCTCGGTTCTATCTCGATGAGCTCATCAAGATGCTCGATATAATTGGGGATTTCTTCACGTCGGTGCCATTCACTAAGAACCGCCACCTTCTGACTCACTAGCTCTTCCTGTTCATCGTTTAACTCAACATAGTCATCTAAATACTCCAGCAACAACCAATCCATGTTGTTGTAGACAAACTTAGAGCTACAACCAATTAGGGACAAACAAATTACCAATAGTAATGCGAGTTTTTTCATTGCTTCTTCCTACGCAACGCACTGCTAGAACCATTATTATTACCATAGACACAATCTTCCTTTGTGTCTGCGACAATTTGTCACTGAGTGGGCAACCCTATCTCAATTATTGCTAAATAAAATAGTCGATATGTTACCGATGCCGGATATAATAGCCAGCTCAGAAACGATCAGGTAATAACATGAAAATTTGTGGTGTAGAACTTCAAGGTAACGACGCAGTAATCTGCCTTCTTTCACATGCCGACAGCGTAGTCCACTTGCCAGACTGCCGCGTAGCAAAGCTAAGCATAGGCAATGCTAACGACACGCAAGAAGTGAAGAAATTCCAGTTCTCATTTGCTAAGCTAATTCAAGACTACAAAATTGAAAAAGTTGTCATTCGCCAACGTCAAACAAAAGGCAAATTTGCTGGTGGTGCCGTTGGTTTCAAATTAGAAGCAGCAATCCAGCTTATTGATGATGTGGAAGTGAAAGTTGTTTCTCCAACTGACATCAAAGAGAGCCTGAAGCGAAACCCACTCGGTATCCAGTTTAAGGATACGGGTCTTAAACAATACCAAGAACCGGCATTCATGACGGCATACGCTTGCGCAATGATGCGTGGTTAAGTGAATCAGATATAATTAAGCCCAAGCATTCTGCTTGGGCGTTTTCATTTTTGCTAAACCGGCATTCAACCAATCACACCGCGCTATGGCTGTTTGTCGAAACACTTAACGCCTTGCGGAATCTCATACCAATCCTGTTTTTCACTGACCCAGACGTGCGCTGTCGGTTCAAACACATGATGATCCGAATCGCTGCTTGATTTCAATTTAAGCTTTATTGTCGATGGATCATCTGGGTTGAAGTGATAGACCCGATTCCCACATTGAGCACAAAACTTCGCATAATTTTTGTTGCCGCTCTCTGCCATTCGCTGCCACTCCTTTAGCTCGCCTTTAAATTCAATATCTTGGGTCGCAACAATGGCAGTCACACTAAAAGGAGCCGTCGCAAGTTTTTGGCATTCTCGACAATGACATGCTAATACCATCTTAGGTGGCTGGTGCAATTGGTAACTCACCTGACCGCACTGACACGTACCTTCCACTAGATAACTCATTCCTTATTCCTCCCTGACTTCACGGCGTTTACAAACAAGGCACTTTGCCTTTGATTGTACAATTATCAGCCACAGTAACGGGGTTATCGCTCAAATACCAGTATGTGTGACGCGTAGACCAGAGAATAATTAACAGTGTAAATCTGAGCTCTACCAAGAGAACAGTGGCAAAGATGAGATTGCCTAAATTGCGTATAAAACAGAAAAGGGACGCAAGCGTCCCTTTTCTGTTTTTATGCCGTTTTATCACTTATTGACGTTCAGTACGCATACCCATGAGTAAGCTTACACACATCAACAGAAGAACTATCGTAAACGGTAGCGCCGTAGAGATCGCCCCTGCCTGTAATGCCTGAACCGCTTCAGAGCCACCAATCCATAATAGTGCGACAGCAATCGCTCCTTCCATAAAGGCCCAAAAGACGCGCTGAATGACAGGCGCATCAACCTTACCACCAGCCGTGATGCTATCAATCACTAACGAGCCAGAATCTGAAGAGGTAATAAAGAACACCAAAACCAGAATGATGGCAATCACAGATAGAATTGAACCGTACGGCAACACATCAAACATTTGGAACATGGCCAGAGACACGTCCGTCAGACCCTCGCTACCAAGCTCACCCACATTGTTGATGACCTGATCTATTGCCATGCCGCCAAAGGTTGACATCCACAGTAGCGTCACCGCTGTCGGGACAAGCAAGACTGCTGTGATGAACTCACGAACTGTACGTCCTTTAGAAACACGCGCAATAAACATACCTACAAATGGCGACCATGAGATCCACCAAGCCCAGTAGAATACTGTCCACCCCTGAAACCAAGCTTCGTCTTCTCGTCCATGTGGATTACTTAATGGAATGATATTCTCCACGTACGACATAAATGTCGTGCCAATATTCCCTACAACAATCGCATAGCCGATAAGGGCCACTAAAATGAGTAATAGGAAGGCAACAAGCATGTTGATATTACTGATGACCTTCACTCCACCGTCGATACCACGTACAACAGAGACGACAGCCAACAAGGTCACAACCGTGATCACAACTACCTGCAAGCCTAAACCTGACTCAATGCCAAACACGTGGTGAATACCACTTGCTGCTTGCTGTGCTCCCAGCCCCAAAGATGTCGCTAGACCAAACAAGGTTGCCAGTACCGCTAAGATATCGACAACATGACCTGCCCAACCCCACGCTCTATCGCCAAGTAACGGATAGAAAATCGAACGAATGGAAAGTGGTAGCCCTTTGTTATAAGCGAAAAAAGCCAGCGATAATGCAACAACACCGTAGATTGCCCATGGGTGAAGCCCCCAATGGAACATAGTTGCGCCCAAGGCAAGCTTAGCGGCTTCAGGCGAATTCGCTTCAACACCCAATGGCGTTTCATACCAACCTGTAAAATAAGCGACTGGTTCCGCAACGCTCCAAAACATGAGACCGATACCCATACCGGCGGCAAATAACATCGATAGCCAAGACAGGTATGAGTAGTCTGCTGTAGCCTCATTGCCACCTAAGCGAATTTTACCTAGCGGCGATACGATCAAAGCTAAACAAAAAATCACGAAGATGTTCCCGGACCAGATAAACAGCCAATCAAAGTTGCCAATGATCTGCCACTTGATGCCATCCAATGTCGCCTTGGCTGATTCCGCATCCATGACCAACACGGCAATCAAAAACAGGGCAATTAGACTCGCACTCCATCCAAAGACTGGATTGTGAACGTCAAATCCCCATTTCTGCACGTTATCTTGACCGATTGTATAGTCGGTACTGTCAATACTGTACTTATCTATGCCTTTAGTCATTCTTCCCCTCTGCATCTATTCTTTAATGAGTAACCGTTGCCCAATCAATAAAATAGTTAGAGTTAAAAACAATTTCATCATTCTGCAACTGGATACAATTCTCATTATTGTACATTTTTCATCGTTTCAATCCAGCAATATGCTAATAAATGAGCAATATTTTATCAAAATGACATTTGAGTGGTCGTTATTTACTCACAAAGATAAAATATCGGCAAGGAAAAACACTTTGTGCACTAAACAATTTAAATGAAATAGTTTACTGATGATGGAATGGTGGTCATGCTGATTTGTGAGACTGGAGGCTTTATCTAGAGTGACATTTGATGTATTTTCCCTTCTTTTATCGAACCAGTGAGGAAGCGCATTGGAGAAGCACGAAGAAGTCCTAATTTCCATTCGCCAGATCATTCGAGCGATAGATTTACACTCTAAAAAACTGAGCAAAGAGTCAGGTTTAACCGGACCGCAATTAATACTCATGCGTTCGATTCAAGAGTTAGGCGATGTCACTATTCGTCAGTTGTCTGACCATACCAACATGAGCCAAGCAACGGCCACCACCATTCTTGACCGGCTGGAGCGCAATGGGCTGGTGCAGCGTGTGCGTAATAGTAAAGATAAACGGAAAGTCCATGCCCATCTGACTGACCAAGGCAAGAACGTGCTGGACAATGCACCGACTCCGCTGCAGCAAAGTTTCATCACTAAATTTCAGAAACTAGAAGAGTGGGAGCAATCACTGTTGCTTTCCTCTGTACAGCGAATTTCATCAATGATGAACGCAGAGGATATTGATGTAGCTCCCGTTCTAGAACTCGGTAGCATCACCAAACCAGATTAACCAACCAAGATATTTGCTTTCATTTATCTTTATGATTACGTTTAAAGTTAAACAATAAACATCTAAAGCGGTCATAAAGGTGTAATGGTTATGGGCAAGACATTACCAAATTTGAACGACGAGGCGATTCTCGATCTCACTAAGCAAAAGCAAGTACTGAAGATTATCGCCGTCATCACGCTTGTAACTTTTGTACCACTAGTTATCAAAAACAGTGTGCCGACGGAAAACGTCAACGAGGCAATGCGAGTTAACGCTGTCACTTAAAAATAGGCAGTTCGCTCCCGCCTTTGACCTGCCTGATGGCTAAGTGGGTATGAATATCTTTAACGTTCTCCAAGCGTTGAAGTTTACGAGTAAAGGACTCATAGCCCGCTAAATCATGACTGACAACTTCTAACAGATAGTCATACGCTCCCGACACGACATGGCAACTGATGACCTCATCCATTTCTTGAATTGCATGTTCAAAGTCGTCGATGCTAGCGGCTTGGTGGTTGTTAAGGCTCACTTCAACAAATACGGTCATACCGACGCCAATCAAATCCTTGTTGAGTGTGGCGCGATAATTGGCAATGATACCCTGCTCCTCCAATCTTTTGATTCGGCGAGCACATGGTGAAGCAGACAGCCCCACCTTATCTGCAATTTCCGCTGTCGCCTGACGAGCGTCTTGCTGTAAAAGTCGTAAAATGTGTTTATCAATTCTGTCCATCGTCACTCACGCATATTTCCATCAATTATTGGCACTATTTTAACTGAATCAGTCAAAATTCTTTAAATCATCAGTCAATATTGCCAGATTTCACCTCGATATACATTCCATAATGTTAACAACTACTTTCAAGGTCACATATGGATATGGTTTCTGGATATCTGGCAATGGTTGCCACACTTTTACTCTGGTCAGGATTTTTTCTTTCATTACGCAGTGGGGCTCATTCTGAGCTACTGACAGCGGATATTGCACTGACCCGTTTTTTGATCCCTTGTGTGATCCTACTTCCTATTGTTTACAAAGCGAGACAACAGATCATGGCGGTGCCCAAACGCTATCTGATCGGCATGTTTATTGGCAGTGGTCTCCCCTATTTACTTGTAGCGGGTACCGGAATGACATTGGCTCCAGTATCGGATGGCAGCGCCCTAGTTCCCAGTACCTTACCATTGTTTGTATCCGCTATTGCCGTCATCCTGTTTAAGCAGCCATTAAGTCGTCATCGAATTGTTGGTTTGACCTTGGTGGTAATTGGTATTGGAACTTTTCTAACCCAGAGTCTTAGCCAAGCAGATCCTAATTTGCTTCAGGGGCATATGCTGTTTTTGATTGGTAGTGTCATGTGGGCGATGTTCACCATTTGTGCGCGCGTCTCCAATCTCAATCCGTTGGCGGCTTCAGGGCTCATTGCACTGATGTCTAACCTCTCGTTATTTCTCCTAATGGCGAGTGGTGCTATCGATAGCTACCTCTACAGCCACGCCTTTAGCGAGTGGCCGTGGGAACAACTCAGCGGCCACTTTATGCTTCAAGGTGTCGGTGCGGGCATCATCGCCGCGTTTACTTATCTCCACGCGATCTCTGTCCTTGGAGCAGAGAGAACCGCAGCATTTGGCGCTGCGACCCCCGCTGTTGCGACCTTGCTCGCCATACCTATTTTTGGGGAACAACCTACTCCGTTGGGTTGGATAGCCTTGTCTCTGATTTGTGTTGGCAGCCTGATTGCGAGCAACATTCTGATGAAGAAAGATACGTCAATGCAGTATCAGCCTCCCTCTTTTAAAAGTAAGGCGTAACGAGATACACGATGTAGCACAGCTTTGATGTTAGCGGCAGAACTCGGTATAGTCCCAACTTAGATTTGTCACCAACAAGATGGAAATAACGTGAAAACTCCGTGTATCGCTGCGTGTAAGAATAACGAAGGTATATGTAGCGGCTGCTACCGTACGATAGATGAAGTAGTGAACTGGCGACATTTGAGTGATCAAGACAGGGATGAGACCATGGCGAATCTCAGTGGTGAAAACGCCAGCCATACTTGTCCTTCATGCAACCAAGCAGCCCAATGCGATATCAGTCAGGGTAAAGCGACTTGCTGGTGCTTTGCTATCGAAAAACGCGATACCTCTAAACTGGATAATAATGACCTCTGCCTATGTCGCAAATGCCTATCTAGTCTGCCCATCGCATAATTACTCATCCACCAGCATATAATATTTTTGAATTAGATTTTCTAATCCAAATCTTAAATTTTTATCTTGCGTCAGTTCACACTTTTTAATTGATAGAAACTGAAAGCCCCCTTAATATCTCGCGCCTGATAGTCCCCTTTGTTTGTTTTAGTTATTAGCTTTGCTACTGCAAGGCTAATGTTTTTCGCGTTGATTTTAGGTGTTGTAGAAATGTCCGCCTCTGCTCAAGTAATTAAGTTAACCTTTCTAATTGCTATTCTGACTGCTGTGGGTCAAATGACTCAAACCATGTACGTGCCATCTATTGGCCATATGGCAAATGAGTTTTTAGTTAGTCCATCTGCACTTCAAGCAGTAATGGCCTGCTATCTGATCCCTTACGGTTTCTCGCAGTTCGTATATGGACCGCTATCAGACCGTCTGGGGCGCAAACCAATCATCGTTGCAGGACTGCTGATCTATATCGCAGGCACACTTGTGGCTCTATTTGCCCACGACTACGATTGGTTCCTAGCCGGTAGCTTTATCCAAGGCCTAGGCATCGGTTGTGGTGGTGCTATGTCTCGCACGCTAACTCGCGATCTGTTTGATGGCAGCGAGCTGCACAAGGTTAATAGCTTGATTAGCATGTGCGTGATCTTTTCACCTCTTATTGCTCCGGTTTTGGGTGGCTATCTCACCGAATCATTCGGGTGGCGTTCAAGCTACATGTTCTTAGCGCTATTTGGTATTGCTGTTGTGATTACAATGCTGACAAGCTTTATCGAGACCCTGCCTCGTGAAAAACGTCGTTATGAGAAAGTCACCAGTAGCTATCGTTATGTATTGTCAGATCGCCGTTTTCAAGGTTATCTGCTCTGCTTAGTCGCAACATTTTCAGGTATTGCTATCTTTGAAGCTGCCGCGGGTGTCTTGCTGGGTGGCGTATTGAAATTGCCAGCAACGACTGTCAGCCTACTGTTTGTCCTACCGATTCCGGGTTACTTGGTTGGTGCCGCGTTATCAAGCTTTATCGCGACGAGAAAAAATGAAAAACACGCTTTGAGTGTCGGACTGGTCGCTATTATGGCTGGCTCACTCGTGGTTCTGTTACCTGGATTACTAGGTCAAACAAGTGCCTTAACGCTCATTGGCGGTGCGACCATCTACTTTTTAGGCGCTGGCATATTATTCCCAGCAGCAACGACAGGTGCGCTATCACCTTTGCCTTATCATGCTGGAACAGGTGGTGCGGTACTCGGTGGAATGCAAAACTTGGGCGCGGGATTGGCAACCCTTGGTGCATCTATGATTCCTGCACCGGACCAGATGCCGCTCGGCGCACTGATGTTGGTCATGTCAATTGTCGCTTTGCTCGGTCTGATTCGTGTTTACCGTAAGCACGATCCCTCTAACGAAATGCCACTGGCGATCTAAAGTAATAAGGAGCGCATCGCGCTCCTTTTTTATCTACCATTTTTTCATCAAGCGACCGACGAGATTCGGATGATAAGCCCACGTGTGGTCAAACATCGACATCAACTGAGGGTTGCCATACTTTGATAAGCTGATCGCGTGGAATCGATTTTTACGCGCTTTAAGCTTCTCGACTTGTTGCACCATCTCATCTGACTGCTTAGGTGCGATAAAGTCAGAAATAACCACCATGTCAGCATTGCGATATTTGTCGCCGCACATCAAATCGATCGACTTCATCAGCATAGGTTCCAAGTCCGTACCACCGTGAAAGCTGTAAGTAAGAAAATCACTCGCTTCGCGCAGACCATCTTGCTTCGTCAACTCATAGGTTATCTGCTCAGTAGAAAACAGAATCACGTAACATTCGCGGTCTTCAGCCAAGGCAATTTGCATCAAGGCATAGGCCATCGCCTTTGCACACTGCTCTGGAAAGCCACTCATTGAACCAGACGCATCAACACAAACGATGAATGGCCCTTTTTCAACATCAACTTGCTTGTGGTCTGGTTGTTGTGCTCGGATCTTGCGCAGGGCTCTTGATTTGCCCTGCATGCGGTAGTTCATCAATCGCTTATCGACTAAATGTTTGTAGAACACCACTTCCAACTCTGGATAGGCAAGAAACATGGTTTCATTAGGCAGTAGCTTGTTGAGATCGTCACTCTGGTGAATGCCGACAATATCATCTGTTGCTTCGTCGGATTTCTCTTCGACCATTTGCAACTCTTCTGCTGGTGCGCGCTGTAGCTCTGGATCATCAACTTGCCCAGCCATTCGACCAAGCTGCTCAGCAATTTCTTGCAAGCCTTTGTTCTTTTTCAGAAATTCCGCATGACGCTTCATCACTGTCAAGTCAGATTTACTTAGCTTCGCGGACGCCATATCCCACAATCGACCCACACTGCCTTCGTCCCCCTCTTCCGTCACTTTATCCATGTTTTTCATGGTTTCCATGCGCTGATAGAGGTCTTTGAGGACTTTCTCTTTGCTGACTTCAAGCTCATTTAACTGAGCCTGGCGCAAAGCATCGGAAAGGCTTTGGTACCATTGATCACAAAAGTAATGGGGAAACATAGGGTTGTTGAGACCCTTATTTTTTTCCATTAAACGGCGGGCTTTTAGATAGAACGCGGAATGCCATTCTAGCTTTGTGATCACTTGAGGAATCTCTTCAAAGAACTGTGTTTCATCCCAATGAATCACTTCCTGATACAACGCCAGTTCTTGCTGAAAACGTTCTGTTTCACACACTTTAGTGATGCGTTTCTTCACGCTGCCACGCCATTTAAGCAGGTGATTTTTAACCGAGCTTTTCACACCGCGATTCTCTGCCATCACCATCACTTGTGAACGAGCAATGAGATCGTTCACCGCAGAATCGATAATTCCCGAGTCGGCGATGGCCAGAGCTAAGTTTAATCCGTCGGCACCTAACATATCGGCTCCTTATGAGAAAAACTGGTTTAAGTTTTTAAAACGGAAAACCGTACGTTCACATTCAGACTTGGTCGACTCCAATACTTGTTGAAGGTTCTGCAAGCTCGCCTCCATTACTCGTGGTAGTTCTTGATCAATAAAGCCGTGTGGTAACGCACCATGGAAGTTAGAGCGAACTTTGCGTAAGTGATGTTCGGCATTTTCTAGCTGTGACATCGCCTGCTCTGACTTAGTTAACCACTCTTGATAAAGTGACTCATCTAGCCCCTTGTTGGTTACGACAGAGACCAACACAGCGCGATTAGCAATATCTTTGATAACAAGATTATTCGCCGCATCGAGGTCGAAGCGCAGACGACACATATTGGTGTTCTGATTAACATAGCCATAGACATCACCCTGACCATCTTTAATCACTCGCTCTAACTCATTCTTAGGCACGTATACCCAACGGCTGTCGCCCTTCTCCGATTCGGAAACCGACATATTGCTTTGGAGTAAAACCAACTTGACCAAATCAAATGCGCTGCCAACTTTGTAGCTCTTGGCATTTGAAATATCGTAGCTGTGAATCTGCTTCTTAATCAGACCCGTTGTTGTTTCTGTACCCAGTGTTATGCCAAATTGTGACTCCAGCGCTTCTTGAATATCGCCAAGCTCTTCGCGACACAGGGTGATTTGTTGCTCGACTTCCTGTTGGTCAAACGCGTGATTAAGAGCAAACTGCTTGATGACATTACGCACAACATCACGTGATTCAGGACTGTTCCACAAACAATCTTGCAGCAGGAGTAAATCAAGAGGATTAATTGAATCACGACCGTTGAAATAAGCACTCGCTTTAAGGAGTTTTACCGCCTTCTTCCAGCGACGGTCTGAGACATACATGTCGGTATCGGCAACATCGCCTCCCGTTGTTGAGGTCGCCGCATTCTCTAGCATCGTTTTCAGTTCGAAAAGTTTTTCGAACACCTCATCTGACAATTCAAGTTTATCCAGTTCGGACTGCCACTGATGATACTCTTCATCGGTAATCGCAAGACCTTCCGGAATAGCGGCTTCTTGTGGTGTACCAACCGTTAACATCGACTTAAAGTTGTTCTTGTTCTGAATGCGATTGACGAACACTCGTACTAGCATTCGGTCATATAGCGCTTCTAGCCCGCTATCTTCATCCGGTAGTTCATTGGAGGCTGACACCAACAAACGCATTGGTACTCGATGGATATCGCTGCCATTTTTAAACGTTTTTTCGTTAACCACCGTAAGTAGCGTGTTAAGAATTGCTGGGCCTGCTTTCCAGATTTCGTCAAGAAACACCACTTGCGCTGTCGGCAAATAGCCCTCAGTTAGACGTAGATAACGACCGTTGTCTTTGAGTTCCTGAATACTAAGTGGGCCAAACACCTCTTCAGGCGTCGAAAATCTGGTCATTAAGTATTCAAAATAAGAAGAGTTGTCAAAGGCTTGAATAAGACGTTTCGCAATCAGACTCTTGGCAATACCCGGAGGGCCAAGTAAGAAAACACTTTCACCCGCTAGCGCTGCTAGCAAACAGAGCTTGATGGTTTCTTCTCTTTCATACACACCATCAGAAAGCGCTTGAGCCAATTTACTGATCCGTTCAGAGAGCAACGCTTTTTGTGAGTGAGACACTCGATTTGGGCTAATCATTTTCGTGCTCTCCTAGGTACACCTTGAAACTTTGTATGTATAATTTTATACATTTGTTAGCATTTTGTTACAAGCGCGTTTGTTTGATTGGACGGATCTTTATAGCAGAAGCGGTTTTTACGTAACGCCTTGAAATCAATGTTTGCACTTTTGAGAGTTTTATCACTGTTCTGCATAACCTACTCAGCAACTAGGAATGGAATTGATCTTTATCTCTGCAAGCCGAAGCTGTAATGTAGGCGAGTCTAGAGCTATGGACGAATAAAGCGATTCAATGGAAAATCAAACCAAAACTATCCATTCGTGGAAAAGCATTTCTTTGATAGAAGAAAATCTGACGCTTCCCAATGGCAAAAACATCACCCACACCACCATTTCTCATCCTGGAGCGACTGTGATTCTTCCGATCGATAACGATGGACAGATCATTGTTATCAATCAGTACCGACCTTCATTGAAAAAATGGCTTCTGGAGTTACCCGCTGGAACGCTAGAGAGTGGCGAACCCGTCGAGGTTTGTGCCCACAGAGAACTTGAAGAAGAGACTGGTTACAGCGCAAAAAGCATGATATCTCTAGGACAGGTAACACCTCTCGCGGGTTTCTGTGATGAAATTCAATACCTATTCGTCGCGAAAGATCTGAGCCATACACAACGTTACCAGTGCGACGAAGATGAGGTCATCGACGTTATCTCGCTATCGATAGAACAACTCGAACAAAAAATCATTCAAGGCGAAATCACCGATGCTAAAACGATCGCGTGTTTAAGCAAAGCCAAGCTATGTGGATATATTTAGGAGATTAATTTATGGATTTTCGTTCTGATACCGTAACCAAACCAACCGAAGCAATGCGCAAAGCGATGAGTGAAGCGCTTGTCGGTGATGATGTTTATGGTGATGACCCAACCGTTAATGAGTTGGAGCAATGGGCTGCGCAGCGACACGGTTTCGAAGCCGCACTATTTACCACATCGGGTACTCAGGCGAATCTACTTGGCTTAATGGCTCACTGTCAGCGCGGTGACGAATATTTATGTGGTCAGCAAGCGCACAACTATAAGTACGAAGCTGGAGGTGCCGCAGTACTTGGCTCAATTCAACCTCAGCCGATTGAAAACAACCCAGACGGGACGCTCGATTTTGCAAAGCTAGCAGCAGCGATCAAACCGGATGACTCACACTTTGCCCGAACTAAATTACTCAGCCTCGAAAACACCATTAATGGCAAAGTGCTACCGCTTAGCTATTTGGCACAAGCGCGAGAGTTTGTTAATCACCACGGTTTAATGCTTCATCTTGACGGTGCGCGTGTTTACAACGCAGCAGTCGCACTGGATATCGATGTTAAAGAGATTGCCCAATACTTTGATTCTATGACTATCTGCTTGTCAAAGGGACTCGCAGCACCGATTGGCTCTTTGCTGCTAGGCAGCAGCGAATTTATCGCCCGAGCTCGTCGCTTACGTAAAATGGTCGGTGGCGGTATGCGTCAGGCCGGTATTTTGGCAGCGGCCGGCAAACTCGCATTAACTGAGCAAGTTGAACAACTCAAGTTAGATCATGCCAACGCTAAACGTCTTGCTGAAGGCCTAAGCAAGATCGATGGTTATCATGTTAAACCAGAGTTGGTAGAAACGAATATTGTGTTTGCCAAACTCGATGAGAACATTGATATCAAACAGATCGCGGCAAAACTGGCAGACGATGGCATCACAGTCTCACCAGGAAATCCAATCCGCTTCGTCACTCATAAAGACGTCACAGGCGAAGATATTGATACTTTGCTAGCAAAACTGGCACAGTACAGCCAATAATGACTTCAAACTCTTGAGCTTCCCCTTAGGGGAAGCTTTATTCTAGCACCATCATTGTTTACCGAGCTCAACTGATGGCAAGAGTCTTCTTACTTCTACTGTTATTGCCTCCCTTATCTCAAGCTGAATCATTCGGCGACCCAGAACTGGGCAAAATCAAAGCGCCAAGCTGCGTCTTTTGTCATGGTCAAACAGGGAAAGCGGTTAAGCCGTCTTACCCTAACATCAATGGTCAAAACGCTCAGTATCTATACCAATCTATGAAAGATTATCAGCAAGGTAATCGGACTGGACCACTGGCAGAAATGATGAAAGGTCAGCTTTCGCGCCTTAATGATCAAGATCTAAAAGACATTGCCGCTTACTTCTCCAGTCAAAACTAACGTCGGCAAATAGAACAAAGCCTTTTCCTCGGGATGCTTTCCCCACCGTAATACCAAAAGACGCTGAATGCTGTAGATAGCCGGTGCGCCCATCTTACTTCTCTACTACCAGCGAATTGAGCCTAATTGATCAAGCCAAACACACTAGTATTCGTTATATAATTACAAACCGCCTGTGTTCTTTCTTATTCTTTTCATGAGCGCAGATGATAAATATCACTCACAAGCCATGTAACAAATTATCAAGTTGCTATTTATTGTGATTAAATCCCCCATTTATCAATTAATCTCTCATTAAGAGCCTTTTCTGCTCATCACCATCTGCCCTCATTTTCAAAACCCAACACGTGCGTAAACAAAATGATCTAATTGTTATATTTTTGATAACCACAATAATAACAACTGATCCCTAAATTACGTCACACTTCCATAATCACAATTATTTAACATAATTTACTAGGAAATTTTTCATTAACGTGTGTGAATCACAATTCAATCTCTGGTGCTCAATCTTCTATTGAAATACACCTTAAGATCATCTCATCGGTTCAACTTACCCTACACATAACAAATAAAGGATTGATGAAGATGAAAAAGGTCTTACTGAAAGCGGCAGCTGTAACGCTAGCCCTTGCTGCTACTGGCGTTCAAGCTAAAGATTATGAAATCGTAAATGTAGTTAAAGTGTCTGGCATTCCTTGGTTTAACCAAATGAACAAAGGGATCGAGCAAGCAGCTACGGATTTCGGCGTGACAGCTCGCCAGCTTGGTCCTTCCACTCCAGATCCAGCGCAACAAGTTAAAATTATTGAAGACTTAATTGCCAAAGGCGTTGATGCAATTACTGTGGTTCCGAATGATGTAACTGTATTGGAACCAGTATTTAAAAAAGCTCGTGAGAAAGGGATTATCGTGTTAACCCATGAGTCACCAGATGGACATGGTGCGGATTGGGATATCGAAACGATTGATAACCAAGCCTACGCGAAAGCAACCATGGACGAGCTTGCAAAAAATATGAACAAGCAAGGTGGTTACGCGGTTTATGTTGGCTCATTAACGGTGCCACTGCATAACAACTGGGCAAATCTAGCTATCGATTACCAAAAGAAAACCTACCCAGAAATGTATGAAGTCACTAGCCGTATGCCAGTTGCTGAAAGCATCGATCAATCTTATGCCGCAACGAATGACCTGATGAAAGCACACCCAGATATGGCTGGCATCGTTTCTTACGGTTCATTAGGTGGCATCGGTGCAGGTGAAGCCATTAAGAAGAAACGCGCAAAAGACAAAATCAGCGTCGTCGGTATTATGATGCCAAGCCAAGCTGCTCCGTACTTAGCTCGTGGCGAGATTGATAAAGGCTTCTTGTGGAACCCTGCAGATGCGGGCTACGCCTTGGTTGCCGTTGCTAAACAAATGCTCGAAGGCAAAGACGTATCTCAAGGGGTCAATGTCCAAGGCCTAGGCGATGCAGAAATCGATGCGCAAAACCGCGTGATCAAGTTTAACAAGATTCTAGAAGTGGATAAAACCAACGCACGTCAGCTTGGTTTCTAAGCTAAACAAATTCTGTTTTAAATTGGGCGGTGCAACGCCGCCCAACCTTATTGGAAATGATCATGTCTGGAACTCCTTTTATTACCCTCAAGCAAGTATCCAAGCACTTTGGTTCCGTCAAGGCATTGGATGGGATAAACCTAACATTCAATCAAGGTGAGGTGCACTGCCTAGCCGGCAAAAATGGCTGTGGGAAAAGCACATTATTTAAAGTGATATCTGGCGTTCACGCACCAGAGAAAGGCGCTGAGATCACATTAGCGGGCAAACACTATTCTCGACTCACCCCACAACAATCAATTGAACACGGCATTCAAGTTATCTACCAAGACTTATCCCTATTCCCAAACTTAACTGTCGCAGAGAATATTGCCATTCAGGATCATGTAGAATGGACAAAAGGACTGGTGCAACAGAGGCGTATTCAGAGCATTGCAACTCAAGCAATGGCAAAAGTAGGGGTCAAATTACCACTGAATAAACGCGTTGAGCAGCTTTCAATTGCCGAATGTCAGCTCGTCGCCATTTGCCGAGCTATGGCATCTGATGCCAAATTAATGATCATGGATGAGCCAACCGCCTCACTCACTCGCACCGAAGTGAATCACCTCATCGACGTGGTCGCAGACCTTAAATCCAAAGGCGTCACTGTGGTTTTTGTGAGCCACAAGCTTGATGAAGTAATGGAGATCTCCGACCGAATCACTGTCATTCGTGATGGCCGCACCATCGGAACCTATCAAGCTGACCAAGTAGACAGTGACGAATTGGCTTTTCTAATGACCGGACAACGATTCGAATTCACTCCTCTTGCCGATTACCACCAGCAAGGTGCCGTTAAACTTGAAGTAGAAAATCTGTCGAAACGTGGCCAATTTGACGACATTTCATTTCAAGTTCGTGCAGGAGAGATCGTCTCCATTACCGGCTTACTTGGCGCAGGACGAACCGAATTGTGCATGGCACTGTTCGGCATGACTCAACCAGACAGCGGTGTTATCCGCATAAACGGCCAACCAACCACATTCAAATCTAATCGTGACGCGATTTCTCAAGGTATCGGTTATGTCTCTGAAGACCGCGTGTCGACTGGGTTGGTGATGGAACAAGCGATTCAAGACAACATTACCGCCTCAGTAATGCACAGACTTGAGAAGCCCTCAGGTTTTCTTGACCATCTAAAGGCAAACAAGCTCGTCGATAGATTGATTTCTTCATTGTCCATCAAAGTCGCGGATCCAAAACTCCCAGTAACCAGTTTATCTGGTGGTAATGCGCAGCGTATCTCTATCGCAAAATGGATAGCCGCAGAGCCAGAAGTGCTCATCCTTGACTCTCCAACCGTGGGTGTCGACGTTGCCAATAAAGAAGCAATCTACACCATCGCAAAAGATCTTGCCGCAAAAGGAATGGCAATCATCATGGTCAGCGATGAAATCCCCGAAGTGTTCTACAACAGTCATCGCGTGATTGTGATGAAAGAAGGACGTTTTACTCATGATTTCCAACCTGCTCACTCTACTGAGCAACAAATCATGGAGGCAGTCAATGCTTAACCAGTTTCGTTGTTGCTTATCTTCATTCAGCAAACGCCATGAGTTCTACCTCTCATTGATGATTGTGTTGATTGTCGCAGTGCTGACTTTTGCCTCAGAAGATTTCCTCACTCTTGGAAACATCTTTGACATGTCCGTCAGCTCGGCATTGCTAGGCATCATGGCTTGTGGTTTGTTTGTCGTACTTATCGCTGGCGGCATCGACATCTCATTCCCAGCCAGTGCTGCGATTGCACAGTACATCACCGCGACATACATTTTGACGATTGGTGGTAACTTCATGATTGCGTTTGCTATTGCAACCGTCGTGGGTGTGTTGCTTGGTATGATCAACGCTACACTGGTCTACAAACTCAAGGTGCCAGCGATCATCATTACCATTTCAACATTGAACGTGTTCTTTGGCTTACTGATTTACTTTAGTAACGGCGAATGGTTGTACGGTTTTCCTGACTGGTTTATGGATGGTATTGAGCTATTCACATTTACCGGTAGCGACGGCTATGACTACGGCTTATCACTGCCAATCTTAACCTTAGTAGCAATGATTGCCCTCACCTCATTCCTGATGTCTAAGACACGCTTGGGGCGTCAGATTTACGCGGTCGGCGGTAACGCAGACGCGGCGAGTCGTATTGGTATTAACCTATTTGGTATTAATCTGTTCGTTTATGGCTACATGGGAGCACTTGCAGGCATTGCTTCTGTGGTTCAAACCCAAATAACCCAATCAGTCGCTCCAAACTCTCTTATGGGGTTTGAGCTTACGGTACTAGCTGCGGTTGTACTTGGTGGCACAAGTATGACAGGAGGCAAAGGTACGCTGTTTGGCGTTGTACTTGGGGTGATATTGCTCGCCGTTGCTAAGAACGGTCTGACGTTACTTGGTGTACCTTCATATTGGCACACGGTCGTAACTGGCTTAATCATTGTTTGCAGCATCAGTATGACGGCAATCAATGAGAAAAAACAAGCACTACAAGAGGCATAAACCATGGAACAAGTGCTAAATAGTTTAAAGCTGCCGACAGACAAGAACATTCGTTACTTACTGGTGATCTTAGCTGGCATCCTCGCCGTTATGGCATTCTCAAGTGGACAAGCGTTCTTCTCCATTGATAACTTACAATCGATGTCATCGCAAATGCCACTGCTCGGTTTACTCGCACTGGCAATGGCTGTGTGCATGCTGACGGGCGGTATCAACCTGTCGATCATTGCAACAACCAACGCGTGTGGATTAATAATGGCAAGCATCATTACGCAAGCGCCTGATAGCTCAACAATGCTTGTCTTGGCACTTCTCGGAGGCCTGATTACCGCTACAGTCATCGGCTTGCTCAACGGTGCATTGATCGCGTACGTTGGCGTTTCACCAATACTCGCAACCTTAGGGACAATGACCCTGATTAATGGTCTTAACGTGTTAATCTCTGGCGGTAGTGTTATCTCAGGTTTCCCTAAAACCCTTTTGGTACTCGGCAACGGCTCAATCTTTGGCGTACCTATGCCGCTGATCTTGTTTGTAGGTTTTGCAATTGGCTTATGGGCACTATTGGAGCACACCAGTTTAGGTCGAACTATCTACCTGATGGGGTCCAATGAAAAAGCCACCCATTTCTCCGGTATCAACACACAAAAAGCAACCTTGTACGTTTATGTCATCTCTTCTGTGCTTTGCTGGGTCGCAGCCATTGTAATGATGGCAAAATTCAACTCTGCAAAGGCTGGCTACGGAGAATCCTATCTTCTGACGGCAATTCTCGCTTCAGTACTCGGGGGAATTAACCCAGATGGTGGCTTTGGACGCATTATCGGAATTGGTCTTGCACTTATCGTATTACAAACATTAGAAAGTGGCTTTAATTTGCTGGGAGTGAGCAGCTATCTCACTATGGCGCTATGGGGCGGCATCTTGATCTTATTTATCTTCTTACAAAAAAATAAGGCTTAACGGAGTAGTATATGAGTATTTATTTTATCGGCGTTGATGTAGGCAGTGGCAGCGCGCGTGCGGGTGTCTTTAACGCACAAGGTCGTAAAGTGGGTGAAGCCAAACGCGACACCATGATGTTCAAACCTCAAGCTAACTTCGTTGAGCAATCTTCCGATGACATCTGGCAATGTGTGTGTCTTGCGGTTAAAGATGCGGTATCCCAAGCCAACATCGACCCTATCCAAGTCAAAGGCATCGGTTTCGATGCGACTTGTTCATTAGTCGTGTTGGATAAAAGCGGCCAGCCGCTCACGGTGAGTCCTACTGGGCGAAGCGAACAAAACGTCGTAATGTGGATGGATCACCGCGCCATTGCTCAAGCCGATCGGATCAACAAAACTCAGCATCCTGTATTGGCTTATGTGGGCAACCGTATCTCACCAGAGATGCAAACACCTAAGCTGCTTTGGCTCAAGCAAAACATGCCAAATACATGGGCAAAAGCGGGTTACTTCTTCGACCTACCCGACTTTTTAACTTGGAAAGCAACATTCGATGCTAGTCGCTCCCTTTGCTCAACCGTATGTAAATGGACATACCTTGGCCATGAAAATAAATGGGATCGAGGCTTTTTCGAACTAATTGGTTTAGAAGACCTACTGGAAGACAATGCACAAACCATTGGTGACAGAATTCTTCCTATGGGCCAACCTGTCGGTGACGGTCTAACTGTACACGCCGCCGATGACTTAGGTTTAACCCCTGGAACCGCCGTGGGCACATCCATTATTGACGCCCATGCGGGTGGTATTGGTGTTCTTGGTGCCTCTGGAATGACGGGTGAGAAAGCCGACTTTAATAAACGTCTCGCTCTGATCGGTGGAACCTCGTCTTGCCATATGGCGGCATCAAAGGCGGCTCGATTCATTGATGGCATTTGGGGAGCGTACTACAGTGCAATGATCCCGGGTTACTGGCTCAACGAAGGCGGGCAATCAGCCACAGGTGCTTTGATCGACCATATCATCACATCTCACCCACTGTACAAAAACACTAAGGAGCTAGCCGATAAACAAGGCAAAACCGTTTATCAGCTATTAAACGATCGCTTATTGGAACTTGCTGGTAACAAAGAAGACATCGCATTTTTGACAAAAGACATTCATGTTCTACCTTACTTCCATGGCAACCGCTCACCGAGAGCGAATGCTCATTTAACTGGCACAATCACCGGACTAAAAATGTCAAAAACGCTAGATGATATGGCATTTCAGTACCTTGCAACCATTCAAGGCATCGCCCTCGGCACACGCCATATTATCGAAGTGATGAACGACTCAGGCTATGACATCGATACCATTATGGCCTGTGGCGGTGGTACGAAAAACAGTGTCTTTCTACAAGAACATGCTAACGCGACTGGCTGTATGATCCTACTACCAGAAGAGAGTGAAGCCGTACTTCTTGGCTCTGCAATGTTGGGCTCCGTTGCCGCAGGGTTCTACAGTGATATTCCAGATGCAATGAATGCGATGAGTCGGATAAGCAAAAGCGTGATGCCTCAGACAGAGAAAATAAAACACTTTTATGATGCTAAGTACAAAATTTTCCACAAAATGTATGAGGACGATGTTCAATACAAACGTCTAATGGAAGCGTTTTAAAACACCAAACCCAAGGCTCACCACCTTGGGTTTTCTACTTCTGGGTACAGATAAACGATACCATCACATTGGCTCACTCACCCCTTAGATAAATAATTTAGTTGTTGATGCTTGCCAATTAAACGGCATGCTAACCAGTACCGTGATGGTATCATCCGTGGTGCCGCCCAAATTTAATCACTCTGTGAGAAAGCGAGAACGTTACTCCGTTGCACTCTCTTCATCTTGCTGATAAACAGGGTGTTTATATTGGTCATTAAGTCTTTTGATTTTGACGATCTCTATGTTGGGAAAAGTCTTTTTTAAGTAAGCAAGTAACTCTTCTTTTTGCTCAGGGAATATAAAAATATCACCGGAGTAAGCAAGAGTTCCTATATCTGGGGTTGTAAATGAAACGACACCATCGTTTATTAGATTAAAAGCGACGCTACGTTCGTCCATGAGAAGATAAGATTTAATTACCTCTGGCTGAAAATTGGTCATCCCAAATGACATCAGTGCAAATGCCCCCGCACCGACAAGCGCCAACGGACCAAGTAACAAAACCGCAATAAAACACACCACAATTCCCACCCACGCAAAACCACGCACGATTTTATAAGCCACCTCTGGGATCATATCTTGCTCTGTGTAATGAATACCCCGTGAGGTTAAGTGATAGCAGCGATGTTTATCAGGGAAAAAAAGGTATCTAGATACAAAAGTCATTATTAAACTAAATGAGGAAAACAACCAAAAACCGGGTTGATGAATTGCATCGTCTTCTACGATTAATAAGAATAAGGGAAACAGCGACCCAGCCAATATCGCCACTCCCCACCGCCATAGATACTCGTATTTTCCGCCCCATCCTTTGTGCTCCCAAGAATACGTTACCTCAACGTTATAAAGTTGTTCCTTAAGAGACTCTATACTTTGATCATTATTCATTAGTCGATTCTCACTTCAATAAGACGAGTGCCAAATTCTTTTGGCGCAGGCTCTACGGTTAAATCACCTTGTTTTTTACC
>NZ_JATABI010000014.1:0-64748 GCF_036533795.1 Vibrio sp. M250220
GATACCATCACGGTACTGGTTAGCATGCCGTTTAACTGGCAAGCCTCAAAACATCAACAACTGGGCTATATAGCGTCAGGTAAAAAACAAGGTGATTTAACCGTAGAGCCTGCGCCAAAAGAATTTGGCACTCGTCTTATTGAAGTGAGAATCGACGAATGAATAGTAAACAAGACATCGAGTCCCTTAAAGAACAACTTTATAACGCTGAGATAGCCTACTCTTGGGTGCACAAAGGATGGGGCGGAAAATACGAGTATCTATGGCGGTGGGGAGTGGCGATATTGGCTGGGTCGCTGTTTCCCTTATTCTTATTAATCGTAGAAGACGATGCAATTCATCAACCCGGCTTTTGGTTGTTTTCCTCATTTAGTTTAATAATGACTTTTGTATCTAGATACCTTTTTTTCCCGGATAAGCATCGCTGTTATCACTTAACCTCATTGGGTATTCATTACACAGAGCAAGATATGATCCCAGAGGTGGCGTATAAAATCGTGCGCGGCTTTGCTTGGGTGGGGATTGCGGTGTGTATTATTGCGGTTTTGTTACTTGGCCCGTTAGCCTTAGTGGGTGCGGGGGCATTTGCACTGATGTCATTTGGGATGACCAATTTTAAACCAACCGTTTATAAGTCTTATGTGCTTATAGATGATCGCAGTGTCGTGTTTAATCTAACTCATGACTCGGTGCTGTCATTTGGAAGCCCTAAGCGAGAAACACTTGACTATATAGGGACTGTTTTTACTTCGACGCTTGATCAAAAAACAACGTTACTTTCTCATCTACAGTCGACTTTCCCTGAAATTGAAATAGTCGAAATCAAAAAGTTAAATGATAAATACAAGCACTTGATTTACCAACAAGATGAAGACACGGCTACGGAGTAGTTCAGCAAGGAGTCCGTTTCTGAGGTATTTCTGTTAGACGGCATCGCAATCGAGTTGTGTTGCGAACAACGAAGAAGCAAGGGGCGACAATTTGATTGAGACAATAACGTTGATTGTTTTGGTGTTTAGACTTGAGTTCGGGCACGTCTGACTAATGAGTTGGCGAAACTAGCTTTGCTGCTTTAGCTTTTTATAAATGATTAATACGGATTAGTTCCAAACGCTTCCATCAAAGGGAAAAGCAAGTGTTCAGCTAATAACCACAGATACAGACCTGTCACCATAAACTTAATCACAACGATATCACGAGCGACAATGTTCAATAGCTCGTCTTCTGCTGGCGATACTCTTGCATCAGATTTACGTGTCAATATAGAGAAAAGTGTCGATATTCGTTTATGCATTAATACAACCTCTGGATGAAGGGGTGAAGATGAACAATCTATCAAAGATAAAGAGTTCAACCAAGGCAGGATTGGAAAAATTGGAGTTACACCTCGGCTTTGATTACGACGCTATCCATTTAACACATCCATAATCACGTTCATGGAATGGCCTCGGTACTGTAAATAACGCACAACCTTGGCCTTTTCTTTTGCATCTTGCGGAGCATCATCGGCAAACTTTTTTTCTTTTACTTTCAAACACAACTCAAACCAATCCACATCTAAGTCTTCGATGGCTTGTTCAACCAAAAGGGAGTCGAGTCCCTTTTGTCTGAGCTCTTGCTTTATCCGGTTAGGACCATAACCTTTATTGATTTGCTTATTGAGCTCTCGTTCAATCAGGCGATGGTCATCTACGTAATGATGTGACAACAATCGCTCCATCACGCCCTCCACACTTTCCTCATTGCTCGCCTCACGTTTTAAGCGTCGTCTTAACTCACCCGAAGGGTAATCCCGTTTTGCGAGCAAGGCGATAGCAAAGTCATACAGTTCAATATTATTCATAGTGTTATGCTCAGTAAAAGTGAATCATGCAGAAAGCAAACACCTTCCACATGATAGGTTTACAATTATGAATTGCAGGCATCTTTCAATGCTTTGCCAGCTTTAAAGCTTGGCGATTTGCTGGCGGCAATTTGAATGGTTTCACCTGTGCTTGGGTTGCGTCCTGTACGTGCACCGCGCTCAGTGATTTTAAATGTCCCAAAGCCAATAAGAGCGACTTCTTCACCTTGTGCTAAGGATTGTGTAATCCCTTGAGTGATAGCGTCCAGAGCTTCACTCGCTTGCTTTTTGGTGATATCTGCTTGAGCGGAGATGAGCTCTGTCAGTTGCGTTTTATTCATTTGATGTATTTTCCTTAGGTTATATTTGATTTAAAGCTCGAACTGTTTATCAAATTCTCGTTGCTCTTTCCACTGTTCAATTTTTTTACGTGCTTGATGGGCAGCAACATCCCCTTTGACACGTTTCAGTGTGGGATTGCTTTCTACGTATTTTTTGGTTTTCGTGTTCTTAGTCATGATGCTCCTTACGAGACAAGCGATGTCAGTTATCTTTCCACACTCTAGGGTTGGGCCCAAAGCGATTGTGATAAGGTTGTCCTTGTTTTAACAGACCATAAAGCAAGAAGAATGTTCCAAGTATAGGAATGAATCCAATCATCACCCACCTCAAAGAATAACCAGAATCATGAAGACGCCGACAGGAAGATGAGAAGGTAGCAGGTAGCAGGTAAGGTCATTACGGTATAACTTAAAAGAGTCATGTCACTCAACCAGTGGACAGCAACGCCGTACGCTAATAGTAAGGTGATGGCAGTATGGATAAACAAAAAACGCCAAAACCCTCGCCGTGTCAAACGTCCTTGAAGCAAAAAACTGTATTTGAGTGCGTTTAGGTACTCTACCACAACGTAGTCCTTTCCTTATTTCACCTTTAACCCGATGCTAAATACAATAACCTTATCGTGTATTTGTTGCCTTAGGAAGAAAAAGCCTATCGCGAAAAACGTGATATCTATTCAATGGGTTTGATATTTTTATCATAGATGAAAAAGCCAGTGCTGGGTTAGTATTAAGCACCAGATTTAAATCATTCACTAGGACTGACTTTGAGTTATAAAACCGTTGAGCTCAACCACCTAGTGGTACACGAATCTCAACAAGTGGAAGATGACTTAATCACGCCCCCCAACCATGCTAGGAATAGAAGGCTTATCAGAAGCAATTATCGCAGAATAGAAACGTTGGTATGACGAGAAAGGTAAACCTTGTTTTAAAGATTCTTGATGAGTAGTAACAAACGATAGAGGCATTTCATGCAAATTAAAAAAGATGGCAAAGGTCAATTGTATATCGAATGGCAACAAGCGGCTGGTGGCTATAAGCGAGCTTGGGTTCAGCGCAGAGAGCTCGAAAGAGATTGGGCCAATACGCCAGAGGGGCGCTACTTAAATGTGGTTCGTATTTCTGAATTAGGCGCAGGCCCAGCAGGCAATGCTACGGATTTCCCTATTTTTAGCCCCCTTTCTGATGAACAGATCCTCATTGCTTTTGTTACCTCTGTTTCTGCGATTACTGGTTGTGCTCTCAAGGATGAATGACTCTTATGCTAATGAGCATGATTTAGTAGGCATTTGGAACTAAACAGTTAAAGCATTCGGAACTGATTTGAACCATGAATACGGTTTTGCTTCGACATATCTCGAATATCTGTTTAGACACGCAGTCCCGATAGTGAGTCGCTCCCTCCGTTTCAGATTTATCCATTTGATAAAATCATCGACTGACAGAGACAACCTTCACAAGCATCATTGTCTACCAGACAATTTTCCAATATTCTCTCACCATAAAAACCATCAGTAGAATTGGCGAGCGAAGATAGGCTCTCATCGGCTTCAAAGTCGGTGGATTTTGGCGTTTAAGAGTGAAGCTCTCAAAGCGTAGATACAAGAGCGAGAAGCTCAGGTTTAACTGAGTCCCAAAACACAATATTAAGAACATGTGCCGACTGTTTTCACCATGTCGGTCAATAGTTGAAATGAATTGAGCAGAATATGAATAAGCAACAATTAGCGGCAAAAATCTGGGAATCAGCGAACCAGATGCGTTCAAAGATCGAAGCAAACGAATACAAAGACTACATCTTAGGTTTCATCTTTTATAAGTACCTCAGCGATCAACAGGTGCAGTTTGTCACCAAAGAAGGGATGACGTCTGATGAAATCAAAGCGCTAACAGAAGAAGATGCTGAAACAGTCAAGTACATTCAAGATAACCTTGGCTATTTTATTGCTTACGAAAATCTGTTTTCAACGTGGGTTGCTCCAACGTCCGACTTTGACGAGTCAAACGTGCGTGATGCGCTTTCTGCTTTTAGTCGTTTGATTTCCCCTACTTACAAAAAGTTGTTTGAAGGCATCTTTACTACCCTAGAAACAGGGTTAAGCAAACTTGGCGAAAGTGCGGGTAAGCGAACTAAAGCTATCAGCGACTTGCTGCATTTAATCAAAAGTATCCCTATGAACGGTCAGCAAGGCTATGACGTTCTGGGTTACATCTACGAGTACTTGATTGAAAAGTTTGCGGCTAATGCGGGTAAAAAAGCCGGAGAGTTTTATACGCCTCATGAGGTCTCGGTTCTCATGTCGCACATCATTGCTCATGAACTAAAAAATAAAGACACCATTGAGATTTACGACCCAACGTCTGGCTCTGGCTCACTCCTTATCAATATCGGTGAGGCTGTTGAAAAGTACGCTAAAAACAAAGACAGCATTACCTATTATGCCCAAGAGTTAAAAGCGAACACCTATAACCTTACCCGTATGAATCTGATCATGCGTGGTATTAAAGCCAGCAATATTAAAACCCGCAATGGCGATACTCTAGAAGACGATTGGCCATACTTTGATGAGAACGACCCACAAGGCACTTACGATGCTTTATACGTGGATGCCGTTGTCTCTAACCCGCCGTATTCACAGCAATGGGACCCTAGCTATAAAGATAGCGATCCTCGTTATTCGCGTTTTGGTCTAGCTCCAAAAACTAAAGCCGATTTTGCCTTTCTATTGCACGATCTCTATCACCTAAAGCCCGATGGTATTATGACCATTGTATTACCTCACGGGGTGTTGTTCCGTGGTGGTGAAGAGGGGGAGATCCGCAAGCAGCTTATTGAGCAGAACCACATCGATGCCATTATTGGTTTGCCGGGTAATATCTTCTTTGGTACGGGTATTCCAACCGTGATTTTAGTACTGAAGCAAAAGCGCCAGAATACCGATGTCTTGGTTGTTGATGCGTCTAAGCACTTTATTAAAGAAGGCAAAAACAACAAGCTACAAGCGAGTGATATTAAACGTATTGTTGATGTTGTTATCAATCGTGAAAGTATCGATAAATTCTCACAAGTCGTGAGTAAAGAAACTTTGCGCAGCAATGGCTACAACTTAAACATACCACGCTATGTGGACTCTTCAGCGGCGGCTGAAAGCTGGGATTTACACGCCACCATGTTAGGCGGCATCCCTAACAGTGAGATAGATGAACTCAATGCATACTGGCTTGCTTTACCACAGCTACGTGGTTCTTTGTTTACGGCTAAATCTTCTGCGTACAGTGAGCTGGCTATTGCTAAAGACTCAGTCAATACAAATATTAGCCGTCATCCACAGGTGGTAGAGTTTATAGCGGGTTATGAACAGGCTTTTGCAGGGTTTGATGACGACTTAAATACCAAACTCATTAAAGGTTGGGAAGGGGTTAAACGCAATCAACAAGAGGCTTCACTAAGTGTTGAACTTTTTAACCGCCTAAGTCCTATTGCTTTAATCGACAAATATCAAGCCTATCAGCTTCTAAACAACCAATGGCAAATCATTAGCGCCGATTTAGAAATGATGCAAACTGAAGGTTTTGACGCGACTAAGCAAGTTGACCCAAATATCGTTATCAAAAAGACAAACGGTAAAGATACGGAAGTACAAGACAAAGCGACTCCATGGAAAGGTCACATTTTGCCTTTTGATTTAGTGCAAAAAACTCACCTAAGCGACGATCTAGCAGCACTGGCTAAACAAGAGAATCGTTTGGCTGAAATCTCAAGTTCACTTGAAGATATTTTAGAATCGCTAAGTGAAGATGATAAAGAGCTTGCTACGGTCAAAGAAAGCAAAGATGCCTTTGTCAATGCTGAAGTAGCAAAAGCAGCTAAGGCGTTTTTGAAAGAGCAGAAAGACAGTAACGTTAAGTTCACAGAAGACAGTCTTGTACATGAAGAAAGCTACAAGGCCAAAATTATTCGTGCTAACAAACTTATCAACGAAGAAAAGGCTCTAAAAAAAGCAGTGAAAGAGGCAGCAACTAAACTGCATCTTAAAACCAAGACCACCATTGAGGGATTAAGCGACGAGCAAGTGAATCACCTGCTGCATCTAAAATGGATCACACCATTGAGCAACGAGCTCGCTGCAATGCCAAGCAGTTTGATTACCCAGCTTACTAATAAGGTACAAGCCCTTGCGGATAAATACGCTGTAACTTATTCGCAAGTCGCGAGTGACATCAAAACCACCGAAGATGAATTAGCGGAAATGATGGACGGGCTCACTGGTAACGAATTTGATATGCAGGGTTTAGCCGAACTGACTAGCTTATTGAAAGGCGAATAAGATGACTGTGGATAAGAATGTACCAGAAATCCGTTTTAAAGGGTTTAATGGGGAGTGGGAGGAGAGAAGCCTAGGAGGGATTGGAACTCTAAAAAACGGAATGAATTTTGACAAATCTGCTATGGGGCATGGGTATCCATTCGTTAATTTGCAGGATGTTTTCGGGAAAAATGAAGTTAGTTGTAAAAATTTAGGTCTTGCTTTCAGCACAGAAAATCAAAGAAAAGACTATAACCTAGATGAAGGGGATGTTTTATTTATTCGCTCTTCGGTAAAACCTGAAGGGGTCGGCGAAGCCGCTGTGGTATCTAGATCTATGATAAATACAACTTTTTCTGGGTTTATCATTCGCTTTCGACCAAGTATCGAAATGGATGTGAGTTTTAATCGGTTTGCGTATTCAACTACCAAGTGTAGAAAACAAATACTTGCAAGTTCTACCAGCTCTGCTAATTCAAATATCAATCAAGAATCATTACAGCGAATTCGGTTGTCGTTACCTAGCAGGCCAGAACAAACCAAAATAGGCAATACATTCCAAAAGCTCGATGGCCTAATTAACCAGCATCAACAAAAGCATGACAAGCTTAGTAACATCAAAAAAGCCATGCTGGAAAAAATGTTCCCCAAGCAAGGCGAAACCGTTCCGGAAATCCGTTTTAAGGGGTTTAGTGGGGAGTGGGAGGAAGTTACTCTAGGAGGATATGCGAGATTCACCAAAGGCCAAGGCTATTCAAAGAGTGATTTATCTGAGTCTGGAACACCAATAATTTTATATGGCCGACTGTATACAAATTATCAAACCGTAATTTCTCAGGTTGATACCTTCGCAATAGAAAAATCTAAATCCCTTAAAAGTGTTGGTAACGAAGTCATAGTACCAGCCTCTGGTGAATCTCCTGAGGATATAGCTAGAGCATCAGCCGTTTGTGAATCAGGCGTAATTCTCGGTGGTGACCTGAATATCATTTATCCAAACGATAAAATCAATCCCGTATTTTTAGCTTTGGTGATATCCAACGGATATCCTCAGAAGGAGTTAGCTAGTAAAGCACAGGGTAAATCTGTTGTTCACATAAGAAATAGCGACTTAGATGCTTTATTGTTTGCAATGCCTAAGAAAGAAGAACAAACAGCTATCGGTAACTACTTCCAAAAACTTGATACGCTGATCAACCAACACCAACAACAGATCACCAAGCTCACTAACATCAAGCAGGCTTGCTTGAGCAAAATGTTTGTTTAAGGAATGACCATGACCATTTTTAAAACTGAAGCGCAATTTGAGCAGGCTTTTATTGAGGTTCTCACCCAAAAAGGGTGGGAGCCAGAAATACTCAAAAACAAAACTGAGGCCGAGTTACTGCAAAACTGGGCAGACATTTTGTTTGAAAACAATCGCCAACAAGATCGCTTAAACGATGTGCCGCTGACTACCACTGAAATGCAGCAGATTATTGAGCAGATCAAAGAGTTGAAAACGCCGCTCAAACTCAACGGTTTAATTAATGGTAAAACGGTCGCGATTAAACGAGACAATCCTAATGACTCGCTGCACTATGGCAAAGAAGTCAGTTTGAAAATTTATGATCGCCAAGAGATCGCAGCGGGTCAAAGCCGTTACCAAATTGTGCAGCAACCCAAGTTCGAACGAGGTAGCCCGTTACGTAACGATCGTCGTGGCGATGTACTGTTGCTAATAAACGGTATGCCCGTTATTCATATTGAACTAAAGCGCAGTGGAATTCCGGTCAGTCAAGCGGTCAACCAAATTGAAAAGTACTCTAAAGAAGGTATTTTTAGCGGCCTTTTTTCGCTCATCCAAGTCTTTGTTGCCATGGAGCCTGATGAGGCTAAATACTTTGCTAACCCCGGACTAGATGGCAAGTTTAACCCTGACTATCAATTCAGTTGGGCCGATTATAATAACGAGCCTGTGAACCACTGGAAGGATATTGCCTCTACGTTGCTATCTATCCCGATGGCACATCAGTTGATAGGTTTTTATACCGTCGCTGATGATACCGATGGGGTCCTTAAAGTCATGCGTAGCTATCAGTATTACGCTGCGAATGCGATATCGGATCGAGTAGCTAAAACCAATTGGAAGCAGTTAGGTGGTGTAAACAATAAAGACAGACTAGGTGGTTATGTATGGCATACCACAGGCTCTGGTAAAACCATGACCAGCTTTAAGTCAGCGCAGTTGATTGCTCAATCAAAAGACGCCGATAAAGTAATTTTCTTAATGGACCGTATCGAGCTTGGTACTCAGTCTCTAATCGAATATCAAGGGTTTGCCAGTGATGGAGAAGTGGTACAAGCCACTGAGAATACCCATGTACTGGTGACCAAACTAAAGAGCACTAAACCTGCTGATACTTTGATTGTTAGTTCCATTCAAAAAATGAGCAATATCTTTGAAGAAGCGGGTGATGAGGGAGTAGCAACAAACTCGGCTGATATTGAAAAAATTCGATCTAAGCGCTTGGTCTTTATTATCGACGAGGCACACCGCTCGACGATGAGTGCAGGCGAAGAAAATAAAGATGGTATGTTGGTCAGGGTGAAAAAAACCTTCCCTAAAGCCCTCTTCTTTGGTTTTACGGGCACGCCCATTCATGAAGAAAACCAAGTCAATAGTAATACGACTACTGACGTGTTTGGTAACGAGTTGCACCGCTATAGCATTGCCGATGGTATCCGTGATGGAAACGTGTTGGGTTTTGACCCTTACAAAGTGTCTACCTTCAAGGACGGCGAACTAAGACAAGAGATCGCCTTACAACAAGCCAAGGCCAACTCGGTTACGGATGCGATGGCAGAGCCTGCCAAAAAGAAAAAGTTTAATCACTTTATGAATGATGTGCCGATGGCGGGTTATAAAGACGCCGCAGGTAAATATCATAAAGGTATTGAAGACTATGTTCCTAAAAGCCAATATTTGACGGAGGCTCACCAAGAAAAAGTCGTCGCTGACATCTTGGATAAATGGGATGTACTGAGCCAAGGCAGTAAATTTCACGCCATTTTAGCCACGAATAGTATCGCTGAAGCGATTGATTATTATCGCCGTTTAAAAGCAGAAAAACCTGAACTAAAAATATCGGCCCTATTTGACCCTAACATTGAGAACGATGGTAGTGGTGACCGTGGCCCTACATTTAAAGGTGATGGTCTAGAAGAGATTATGGCCGATTATAACGCCCGCTATGGCCTAGAGTTTGATTTTGCCCGCCATTCGGCCTTTAAAAAAGATATCGCCGCGCGGCTTGCCCATAAAGAGCAATACAAGAATATTCACAAAGAGCCTTCAAAGCAGCTAGACCTACTAATCGTGGTCGATCAAATGCTGACTGGCTTTGATTCCAAGTGGTTGAATACTTTGTACTTAGATAAAGTGATTAAGTACCAGAATATTATTCAGGCTTTCTCGCGTACTAATCGTTTGTTTGGTCCCGACAAACCTCATGGCATTGTTCGTTATTATCGCTATCCACATACCATGGAGCAGCACATTAATGATGCTGTCAAACTCTACTCCGGCGACAAACCTATTGGGCTGTTTGTTGATAGGTTGGCAAGTAACATTGAACTTATGAATGGGGTGTCAGCGGATATCTCTGAGCTGTTCGCTAGTGCTGGTATTGAAAATTTTGAAACGCTGCCAGACGACGTAGAGCTCTGTGCTAAGTTCACCGAATTATTTAATACCTTTAACAAGCACCTAGAAGCTGCCAAAGTACAAGGTCTGAATTGGGAGCAGTCTACCTACACTGACTCATTAGAAGGCGAGAATGGTGTTGAGCGCGAGGTCACTCTGGCTGTCGATGAACTCACTTACATGAGTTTAGTTCAGCGTTATAAAGAGCTTGCTGGCAAAGGGGACGGCAATGGTGAAGGTTCAGGTGGTGATGTCCCTTTTGATATCAGTGGTTATCTAACTGAAATAGACACGGGTAAAATCGATGCCGACTACATGAATAGTCGCTTTGATAAATATCTAAAAGAGCTTAATCAGCACCAAGACTCTACTAGCGTTGAAACTACACTCAATGAGTTACATAAGTCATTTGCGTCACTGAGCCAAAGCGAACAAAAGTATGCCAAGCTCTTTCTGCACGATTTGCAGCGTGGAGATGCACAGTTAATTGAAGGTCATACTTTTAGAGACTACATCAACGACTATCAAAATCAGAAGGAACAGTTACGAATAGCCGCTATTGTTGAGGCTCTTGGTTTAGATAGGGATTTACTTCTCCAGTTGATGGGCGGGGATGTGAATGAGCAGAGCATTAACCGTTTTGGTCGCTTTGATACACTGAAATCAACGGTCGATAGAACTAAAGCAAAAGTCTTCTTTGAGCGTCTTGAAGGCTCGGTGATCCCCCCGTTCAAACTGAACATGCGCATTGATAAATACCTTCAAGAGTTTATCTTTGGGCAAACTGATGTATTCTTAAGTGAGAATTAAATGGGATGAGTGCTAAAGCATTTCCTTTCAGTATCCCCCTTATGGATGCGATCAGACATGATTATGAGCGATTTCGTTTTGATACCCACCAGTATTCTCATCAAGGGCTTTTTACCGATGGTGAGAAGCTGTATGCGGTTATATTGGATGTGGAGAACAATGATGCACTTCTTAATGAACTCAGGGAGCATTATGATAAGTATCATACCGTTGGTATACCACCAGCGAAGATTGTGGGTGAAATAGCGCAAGAGTTTCGTTTAATAGAGTCGCGCAGCAAGCTAGAAAAAACACTCACTCATGGGCAGCCCATGACTATCGATGAAACCATGAATTTGTTCGTGTTGCATATTCCTAAAAAGTATCACCCATTTCATGTGGATTTCCTATTCAACACAAACGAGTTTAACCTGACCTTCAAATCAGAGCTGACTCGTAGTGAACAAGAAGAGGTGCAGCTAATTTGTGAGGCTTTAGGCTATCAAGGTTATGATTTTGTTTTTCATGTCGACCTTACAATGCCTGACTTTCCGGGAAAAGTTGAGCACGAACCTAATACTCGCAACAATTTAATACTGACAGCCAGTGGCTTAATGCAAAAGCAGTTTTCTAAGCCTTTGCTCACGAGATATGAAGAGGATGAAGACTTTTGGATTCAAAATCGACAATCGGTTTTTAGTGGAGATGAGCTTGACCAGAAAAGTCCATTTCTTTTATCCAAGTTTGAAGAGCAAAAGTCTCGCTGCTTTGTGGATGCCTCTGTCTTCCCTCGTCAAAACTTGAGGGTTTACTTAACTTTATATGAACAGGTCATCATTGCACTACCACTTGATAAGGACGCTGAATATTTTTATAAGATGTTTCGGTTGGGTAAGCATGAGTTTCGAGAGCTAGTAGCTCGTGGGCGGTTGTTGTTTGTTGCACCACAAAACCTTGAACGATATTCTCAAGAGTTGCTGTCTGATATCGTTATGGTTGATCCGAATTCTATCATTTTCTCAAGGCGGCTCGCGGCCTCAACCATTCGAGGTATCCAGGGTAAATCAGGGATCATTGGTACAACCTTTTCAAGTGATGAGCAATACCACTTTCTTCATCAATGCTCTCGTATTGAAAGCCCCTCAATACAAAGTCTCGTTCAAACACTCTCACAGCAGTGGCAATACGGTGAATATATGGTCAATAGGGAGGGGGCGGTGTCTACGCATCGACTTGGGCTCTCCAGCATTGCCGCTAAAGGTTTTGAGCTGAGAGGGCGAGATATTTATCTTGAATTATCAACAGCGGCTATGGCGTATGAATATGCTCAAGGCTTGAATGCACATCACTTTCCTTTTGACGGAGAACAATATTCCGAAGTATCAGCGTGTCAGGTGATTAGTGGGTTTTACAATGGTGTTCGTACTGACTCGAAGCAGATTCATGAATCTGAATTGGGTATGTTACTTCATGAGATATTCGCTATTGATAACGATATGGATATTCTTGAACTTGATTCTGCGCTTTCAAATAGCCTGATTCGCTCTTTACCTAGTATCGTTAACCAGTTCGCCAATATGGATGAAAGTGAGCGATTCCATAAATTGAGAGCGCTTAAGGATGAGGTAACGAGAATTGAAAGCAATAAAGCCCGAATGTCGCGACTCAACATATCAGGATTTCCTTCGGTGGCTGCGGGGGCTGGAATGGAGCTAGTGGGAATTAAAGGCGGTGGTGTCGTTGCGCTTGGAGGTTGGTTACTCAATGCACTCAATGTCTATGCCGATGAACTCCAGTTAACGAATAGCCCGATATTCACCAAACTTTCAAGCTTAAATCATTTCACCAGCCATGATGCTGTTATTATACAGCGCGCAAGGAAGAGGATTTCGACGTCATATAACGCTTAGCTTCAATGATATGGTGAGTAAACTTACCGAACTGGTTGCTAATCTTTACGAATGAGCATCTAAAACTTCAAATAAAATCACTGTCTTAAAATACAGCTATGGTTTACACTATTTTTGTTGCATCGGCTGAAAAATGTAAACCTTTTAGATGAAATTGGATAAATAAAATGAAAACTTATCATACCTACAGCGCTGTGGATGTTGCATTGAGCTTGCTTAAGCACGCGAAAGAGCAAGGTAAATGTTTCTCCAATTTGCAGCTACAGAAACTTACTTACGTGTGCCACGGCTTATCTCTAGCGCATTTTCAACGTCCTCTAGTGGTTGATGACGTATTTGCATGGAAGTTTGGTCCAGTTGTGCCATCTGTGTATTTCCGTTTTAAATCGTACGGTTCAAACGTCATTACTGAGCATGGCGATGTCGTTCTCGATGCTGAAAGCGAATCGATCGTGAAGGATGTTGTGTCTAAATTGGGCGACTTAAGTGGGCCACAGTTGGTAGACTTAACACACCGAGATGGTAGCCCATGGCATCAGGTATGGGATGGCACACATCAAAAAGTGATCCCAGACCATTTGATCCAATCCCATTACGTGCAAATCAAACAGTCAGGACGTACTACCAGTCTGTGAGTGATAAAGAAAAAAGTGTCGTCAGTTTCTTCATTGACGACACACTATCGGCTGAACAAGCTTCCAAGACCTTCCATGACGACTACGAGCTGAACTTTCAAGATTTCCTTGAACGAACTGTCGATGAAAGTGCTGCTGAAGACTTTTCATATACCAATAATGGAGTGAAAAAAGCAGGTAGACGGCTTCGGAAAAAAGAAGGGGATCTAAAATCTGCCACCACGACTATCCAACAGTTTCGCGCTGCTCATGAAAAGCCACTCAATACTATTGCCTATCTTGTTGGGCGTTGTTGTCGTGAACTTGGTATCGATGTTAAGCCTGTCACTCGGTTGAAGCGTTTAGACACTATCATCGATAAGCTTCAACGTAAATCACTTGACGGCCACACAGCGAACGCAACATGTGTCACTAATATGAATGATATTGGTGGGTGCCGAGCGATATTCCCGGATTTACTCTCACTAGAGCAGGCAGTATCTCAATTACAAGGTACTGTTGAGAAAGTAGGTCGAGTGAGAATTAAAGATATTGATAATTATATTTCTAATCCTAAGCCAAATGACTGTGGTTACAGAAGCTTACATGTGATCTATCGATATGATCATACGAGTGGCAAGAGCTTTAACATAGAAGCTCAATTGCGGACTAGGCTTCAGCATCTTTGGGCTACCACTGTCGAGATAGTGGATATCGTGGAAGGAACAAAAATCAAAACGCATTCTCATAGTGCCAACGAGGATAAGGACGATCTACAGATCAAATGGGAAGAACTACTCTCGATCATGAGTCGCTATATTGCAGATGCCGAAGGCGCTATAGAGTTAGGCAAAGAAGAGATAAATCAATGTTCAATACGACTACGTGAGCTAAATGATGAGATTAATGCGCTAGGTAGACTTAAGACTTTTAGGATCTTGTCTGAAAAAATAGAGACCTGTTGCGATGATGCTACCGAACATGTTTTGTTAATCATTGATGAGAACTCATTGAAGCTTATCTTCAGTGAGGAGTTCAGCGATTACAGCAAGGCTATTTCTGTTTATAACGCTGCGGAAAAGGTGACCAGTAGTCATTCTGGGATCAATGCCCTACTCATATCCACGAAGAATATGGGGCAGCTCTCAGAAGCTTATCCTAATTATTTAGGTGATTGTGCTTCGTTTATTGTCTTGCTTCAAGAAGCGATGCAAAGGTAGCTAACAAAAAATAAAATGTACTCCTGAGAGAGGCGGATTGTTCGCCTCTCTTTGTTTATTCAGGTATCGCCAGCTCACCTAATGGCACGTATCGCGCTTTGTTTTCTGTTCGGTAAAAGCTGATTTTCTTTATCTTCCAGCCATAGCGTAGATACTTGGTGTCGGTCAGATAGTAGCCTTCTCCCATTGAAAACCGCTCTCGATGCTCCACACTTTTCTCTTTGTCATTAAGAAATACCGTCTCGGGGTGATTGAGACTCGCTTTACGCATTTCCGAAAACAGATGCCTGTTGTGCTTCGACCATGCAAGTATGATGGTCTTCAACGTTTTGGTATGAAACTCGCCTGCATACGGCTCACTGATTTCTGCATCATAGTCGGTGAGAGTCGCAACAATCACGCCCTTAGCCCATATCGGTACTTCCAGAGCGTTTTGAAACGCCTCTTCCGCTTGTTGGTGCTCACGCCACGCTCTCTCCCGATCCTGTTGTTTGGCTACTTCTTTCGCCGCCTCCTCCGCTTTAGCTTGCTCTTCGACCTGCTTAATCTGCATACGACCAAGGTCTACGAGCGTATAGTCTAGTGCGTACGTCCTAATGAATCGGATGAGCTGCTGGTGGTGCTTATCATGCAGCCATCGCTTATCTGCTTCATCTTTGTGTATATGGTAGTAGTTGAGCGTACTTAAACAGTGCTCCGCAAAACCGTGGTCATTACCACCACAGCCTAAATCTAAGCGACATTCGTGCTGGTGGTCATTATCAAAGGTGACGGTCACTTTGGTTTTATCGTATCCCCCTAATGGATTGGTCTTGGCGACGTCTAATGCCTTGGCTTCAAAGTCAGCAAAATCATACTCAGTCTCAGAATCAAAGACTCTGGATTCTGACCAATGAACATAAACGGTGAGCGGTTGAATGGTTTTTTCTGCCATGATTGGTATTCCTTTTTCGTTATAGAGGTGAAACTGACAACACGCTGAGCATTGGCGTTTGTTTGAGTTGTTGGTTGTCGAGGTAGAACACGTTCAAGCCATGGGGACTTAGGCATAGCTTGGTGGGAGCAGCATTAAGGCATTGCCCGATGAGGGTAAAACGAAGGGGTTGATTCTGGATGAGAGCGAGTTTAATGACGGAGAGTGATGAATAGTAACGTGTATGTTCGGTAGGTAAATCCACTTCAATGCAACGTAACCACTGCCGATACGTATCACTCTCTTGGGCGTTCATCTCACTTTGCTCAAACAAGGCTTGGTATTGCAATTTGGTACTTTCCGGTAACAGGCAAGTAAAGTAACGAGCGATGAGCGTTAACATTAGACTGTCGTATTGCGCAGTGACCCACGGCAGTGGTGTGGCGCGTTTAAAACAGTCTTTGCCCTCTTGCTGCGTTTTTTCGGCGTAACCTAAATCCACGAGGATGTTTAACCATCGTCGAATCGTATCGGGGGATTTCCCTATCCCAAGCACGTCTGAAACATCACACAGACTCTCTAAGGATTTGGGGTAACGAGTTGGAAGCTGAGCTAACAATAAGAAGACTGCTTCAATATTGGATGGGGGCATGACTGTGCTCCTATACAATAAAAAAAGCCACAACCGATTAGGCTGTGGCTTGAGTGAACATTAAGAATGAATGGAACTTACTCCTCGTCGTAGCGCTCGTGAGTGATTAACGGATGATCATGGGTTGGATAGTCAGGCAACTCTGGCTTGTCTTCTTCCAGTGCTTTATCTATCAGAGCGGCTGAAGTGCCAATCGCGGTTGACACCGCAAAACCGGCTGCACTGATGGTGCCGATGGCGCCAAAGACAGGCGCAGCCGTGATGACACCTGCAACACTTGCTGTTGCTGCGACCGCTTTACCGACGGTTTGATACCAAGACATATGTGTCTCCTTGTTTTGTTGAGTGGGTATAAAAAAGGCCACCTCGAAAAGAGATGGCCTTATTGAAGGTAGATAGATGGAAATGGGTGATGCTTTGTCATTGGCGACTCACTGTGATGTGGTCATACGCGTCCATCGCCATGTACGCCAGAAAGTTATGCTCCCAAAGCTGATACAACTCTTTGGCGGCACTGTCCTCTTTAATGGGTGCCCAACCTTGCTGGTGGTGGGCAAACCATTCACCTCGGCTAAAATCAAAATCGAGTCCTCGCTCTAATTCAGGGTAGTGATTACCGATATAAGCAAAGTCAGTGATGTAGCTGTAATGCCATACGCCATCACTGTGTTTGTTGAGACAGATTTCAACCGGATGAAAACCACCTTGCTCAGCGCTATAACTGGCATCTCGAAAATTAAAGATAATACCATCAGCATCAATTAGTGAATCAGCAAGCTCATCACCTAACGTAAGCTGGTGTGCTAGCGTTGTCACAATAGATTGTGTCAGTGCCTCTGAGACAGGCAGCAATGACGCTTTGATGTTGGTGGTAAGAAACCCTATTTGGCTTCGGATTAACAGTTGTTTAGACATAATGCACCCTCCTAAAGGCAGTAAGATAATGGAATTTAAAATAGAATGGTTTAGTTCGAGCCAGAACGACTCATAATAAAGCGGCCATTGACCGAGGTGACTATAAGGGTTAGAGAGCGTGCTTTTTCACTGCATGGTAAGGCGGTGCGGAGCCATTGAGCCAGCACTTGCCTTGGTAACGAGTCACTAACTGCTGAAAGAGCCACATTTCAAACGCAGAGCTTGGCGTGATGGAGACATCAAAACCCTCTTCATCACCACGTGCACGGTCTTGCCATACTGCATTTAAGTCCCGTAGGTGGGCAGTCAGCACTTCATACGCATCCCGCTCATTTGCTTCTCTCGGCGCTCGTAGCCAAACCGAAAGGCGGTGACAATGCGGCATCACTCGATAATCACGAGCCAGGTCTAATATCTGACGTACAGCACGTATCCACCCTTCGGCTTTGGTATCACGTCCATTGAGTTTTAATCCACCCGACTGCGCTTGCGCCGACCAGTCACAGCCGTATTTAACAAGCAGGTTATGAGGCGTATCAATACCGCAAAACTGCCAATCACGACACCGCTTATTCGAGTCTGGGTCAAAGAGATTGCTGCAACCTATCAACATGTGAAGCATAATAAGGTCATCACTCCTCAATAAGCATTGGTAACGTTCATACAAGCGCTGCCGACGTTGATGTTCGCTAAGCTCATCGGTGTTGATACCTAGCCTCTCAGTGAAGAATTGACGCAGTTGCTCGGTTACAATGGATTCTGGCACTCTCAATGCCAATTGTTCATACACAATGTCATACGACATTTTGCCTCCTTTTTGTTCGAAGTCAGGGTTAAAGGGAGTTAGCGCGAATGCCTTGAGCCGAGATATCATCAAAGCGCCCACTCAAATAATCTCGGCACCATTGGCGAGACCACTCATCCAGTGTGGTTTGGATAACCGCTTGAGTTAAAATATCTTCATCCCCATTCATTTGGTAATACCATCCACACTTGGTGTTAAAGTAATACTCAGGAGACACACACTCATTATCCTCACTGGCGTAAGCAAAGCTTGCGAGAAACACCAAGCGCCAACTCCCTTCTACTTTTTCTAAACGCACTTCTACAGGCTTAGGTCCCGTTCGAGTGGCGTAATACGGTGTGTGACGAAAGTTAAGACTGATGCGGTGCGCCCTGCAAGGCAGTGATAGCTGTTCAACCAAACGGTGTAAACACTCAGTCAAAGACATGGGGACATTGAGCTGAAGTCCCATTAACGTTTTCATAGCCACCCTCGCTCTGCAAAGGACACGCTTTCTTTGCCAATCACAATGTGGTCCAGTACACGAACGTCAATTAAGGCTAAAGCATCAACGAGACGGCGGGTTATCTTCCTATCGGATTGAGATGGCTCAGCGACACTAGACGGGTGATTGTGTGAAAAAATGACTGCTGAGGCATTGTGTTTAAGTGCGGCTTTCACCACTTCACGTGGATAAATAGAGGCGGCATCGACCGTGCCATGGAACAATTCTTCGAATTCAATCAATTGATGTTGGTTATCCAAAAACATCACGGCAAAGACTTCACGCTCATAATGCGCCAGCTTGCAGCTCAGATATTGTTTGACCTCATCGGGCTTGGTATAGGTATCACCGACTTCAAAGCTTTGGGCTAAGATATCGGCGGCTTTTTCGAGTACTTGCAAGGCCGTAATAGGCGCAGGAAACTCATAGGTTGCAATGGGTAAATGAGTAGGCATAAGTTTATCTCCTAAGTGACAGACACAAAAAAGCCCGCAGCGCATGAGAGCGATACGGGCGATTAAGGTGGGATATGTACCTAGGTAATATAGATCTATGATTTTTTGATAATTATTCACCTTGGTCGTTTGAAATTTATTTTTTAAAGTCCACGTAGATTTTATTATCAACTACAGCTTTTCCTATTTCATAGTCAGGGCTGAATGTGGCTAGGTTATGCGCTGCAATGGCTGCTAGAGAAAGTAACCCAGCTCCAGTCCAAGCCATTCCTCCAGCTACTACCGAGCGGTTTCTTGTGTAGATTCGACAAGATAAATTTTGCTGTTCTATGGCTTTTTCTAATTTTGAGCAAATTTCAGTCATTTGCCCAGATGTGCTTATTATTTCGAATGAAGTTCTTCTACTAATCAATAAAGATATTTTCCCTTCTAATTCATCAACAGTGTACTTCTTACCACTCATTACTCACTAATTCCTTATCTTTAATCATTTAGACTCTATAACCAAATCAGTTGTTTGACCGAACTCGGGTACGACTATTTAATCTTCAGTGGAAAAGCTAACCCATCAAAGAAATCATTCAGTTGTAATGACAAGTTAGAATCTGGCGTGACTCTTAAACCACTGAGTGGTTCATTACCGCTGCAATCGGTCTCTGGTGATAGAGGGTAACCCACATACCCACTCACAGGTGCTTTCTCGATGAGGCTAGCTGTATATAACGCACCCTCATCATTTGAATCTTTATAGGCGATATAACCAAGGTCTAAAAAACTGCCTTCCTGAATACCTATAACATCGCAAGACGCATCAACTATATAGCTCGCACCATAACCTGGACCGGAGCTTTGATGATAACCGTAAGCTCTGATTTGAAATAAACCAGCAAGCCCATTGAAAGAAACTATTGCGCTCATTTCTGAACCGTCTTGACTCAAGATAGTAAGATTGGAAAGCAAAGTATCGTTTGCATCATAAACGTGTTGCTTAATGCCTACTTCTTGTTCGTTAACTAATAGTGTTCCAGCGTCACTTGATTTCAACACAACGCTAGCTTGACTAGACCAAGCAACGACACTTAATAGTAAGGTGGGTATTAACATTGATTTCATTGATTACTCCAAAGTAATAGACGCATTAGTCGTCAGAATGATAGGCGCACTAGAGACCGTTAAGCTTACAGTGCTAATCGGCGTATCCAATGTACAACCTTGGTTTTCACATACATCGACAGCGCTCTCTGTTGGAGGTACAGGACCAACTTCGCTTGCTTTATTATCACTGCACCCTATCAAGATGGTAGTGCAGAATATGAACACAATATTTTTCACAGCCTCACTCTCCTAATCAATACAACAAGCACCCATATGGGTGCACACGATGCACTATATTACTTATATCTTAATTGCACCGCAACAGGTGCAGTATCATTTATGAGCAAAACAACATTTAAAAACATAACCGGTCGGAAAATTCGATATGTCCGGTTGAGTAAGCACTTATCTCAACAAGACGTTGATCGTATGTGTAGCTTAAAAGGAATTGAGATGACAAGGAGTAAGCTGGCGAAGGCTGAAGCTGGAATGATTCGAATAACCGATGAGATGCTAAAAGATCTCGCAGAAATACTTGGCGTCGATGTTAACGTATTTTTTGATGATATTGATGAATAGAGTCATCAACATCACTTGATGACTCATGGTTTTGTTAAGTAAGCAAAATACAAAACCTATTGGCTGCTCTGTCGATATGATCGCTCCACCACTGCATCATTTCTCGTCGTTGCTCTACGTATTGACTACGATTGTACGCCGCCCTCACTTTATCCTTATCTGCATGCGCTAAAGCTGCTTCGACTAGATCGCCCGTAAACTGAGGTTGTTCATTGAGGGTAGTGCTCGCCAATGAGCGTAAACCATGAGATACCAATCGGCCTTTGAATCCCATACGCTTAAGAGCCATGTTCACGCTAGCATTACAGCATGGGCGTGATTCATCTTTATGGGAAGCAAAGATAAATTCACTGACACCATATCCGCTGATTGCTTTCATTTCATTGAGTAAAGCTAACACTTGCGTTGATAAAGGAACGCAATGCTCGCGTTTCTTTTTCATTCTTTGTGCAGGGATACGCCATAGCTTTTTAGCCCAGTCAATTTCATCCCATCTTGCTCCTGCTGCTTCAGAAGGGCGAACCATGGTGTGGAGCTGCCATAAGATCAAACAGCGAGTCGTGCTAAAGATACGAGCCCTTGATAAAGCTGACATTAACTCCGGTAATGCTTCTGGTGGCAGTGTCTTCATATTTTCAGCATTTGGCTTTTTAAAAGCCTCTTTGATATCAGTTAAACAATTCACCTCAATATAGCCATTATTGCGAGCAAACTTCATGATTTCGTTTATGCGTTGGCATACTCGGCGTAGCACCTCAAGCTTCCCTTGTTTTTCTAGAGGCTTGAGCGCTTGAATCATTAGTTGTGGGGAGAGTTCAGAGATAGGCACTTCACCAAGTGTAGGCAAAAGGTGTAACTCAAGAGATCGATAAATATCATCAGCATGATCTTCAGTGACGCTGCTCTTTTTTACATCAAGCCATTCTAAGGTGATATTTTTCAACGTCATATTGAGACGCATTTTCTCTTTTAGTACCTGTTTGTCACGGTAAGTTTTAGGATCGATACCTTGCTCGATAAGACCACGAGCTTCACGAGTTTTTTCTCGCACCGCTTTAAGAGAGGTCATTGGATAGGTGCCAAGCGTGAGGTTAACACGCTTAGAGAGTACAGGGTGGGTATAGTTGAACAGCCAAGTTTTAGTGCCGTTCGGTTTCACTCTAAGACGAAGGCCATTTCCATCAGAAAGGATGTATTCTTTATTTTTAGGCTTTGCGCTTTTAAGTTGGGTTTCAGTAAGGGGTTTAACTTGTTTTGCCATGATGGTACACCGTTAAATTGAACATACGGACAATGTACCCAAGGGTGTACCTTTACCACCACGTTATGTCGCTGTGCTATCAGCCGTTAAGCGACAGCCAAACCACGTAATACGGTAACTTAGGCATAAAAAAAGACGTCCTAAGACGTCTTTCTTCATGTGTTTGGCGGAGAGATAGGGATTTGAACCCTAGATACGCTATTAACGTATGCCGGTTTTCAAGACCGGTGCTTTCAACCACTCAGCCATCTCTCCGTTGCGTGGCGTATATTAGGTATAGCCCTGCTACTTGTAAAGTATTAATTCACTCACTATGGTTTAACTGCTGAGAAACTAAACAGTTTTTGAAGGCGTGTTCAACAGAAAGCCAGCCCAAAGGGCGGAATCGATGGGATAAAAGCTCTATTGTTAGTTTTGCAATAAAATAGTGTTTTATTTATAAGTTAATGTTTTAAATAAAAAATACCACTTTCAGACAACAACTGTACGCCCGAAAGTCGTTGCACAATAGTGTGAACTGTTTCAAAATTACGGAATTAACCGAGTAACATGATCTATTTCTGAGGTTTTTATGAAAGTCGCTGACTTATTTAAACATCGTGGTGAATCAATTTCTAAGCAGCATTCTGAGTTTATGCAGTGGATGTCTCCTACTGTACGTGAATACTGGGGTGAAATTGTTAATAAGGCTCATAACCGCCACCTGTTTACTCGTCTGCGTGATTTTCACATTCCCGCAGTTAACGACGAGTTACGCCATCCGCTAGAAACGCCAACTACTCAGACTCCACAAACAATCGAGTTAAAGCCCGAAGCTCAAAAAGTGTACCTTGAGTTACAGTCTAAGATTGGTGAAGTTATTCATACTGGCGACTGGCTGGATATCTCGCAAGAGAGAATTAACCAGTTTGGTCAAGTGACCGAAGATATGCAGTGGATCCATACCGATCCAGAACGTGCTGCTACGGAGTCACCGTTCAAGACTACAATTGCGCACGGTTTCCTTACTCTGGCTTTATTGCCTAAGTTGACTGATAGTGTCGATCCAGAGAACAACTTGTTCCCAACGGCTAAGATGGTCGTCAACATCGGTCTTAATCAGGTTCGTTTCCCATACCCGGTGAAATCGGATAACCGCGTACGTGCGGTTAGTACGTTGTCTAAAGTAACGCCTATCCGTAAAGGGTTAGAAATCGAGCGTGAAATTAAAGTTGAAATTGAAGGTGTTCGTCGCCCAGGTGCGGTTGTAACATCCGTTATACAACTTCATTTTTAACGCCAAGATAAACACAAAAAAAGGATACCGAAAGGTATCCTTTTTTCGTTGTAATGCTTGTGGTTATCGAGTCATTGTGTAGCAACGCTCTAGTTGGTAATCGTCACCATTTTTTGCTGTGTACTCTTTCTGCTCAGTACATGCACTAGGTTTACCTTTTTCGTCGCCTTTAACCACGCTGATCCAGTGGCGCATAGCTGCAATCTCAGTCATAGCCGTAGGAAACATGGTGCAAGTCTCAAGCTGGATATCTTCAATATCGATAAGCTCTACGCAGCCTGTGCCTTTATGATTGCCAAAAGTTACTTCTACGTGGCTACCTGTGCCATCTCTAAACAGGATTGATGCTGGGTCTTCTTTTTCACCAGTGTAAGCCACAAAGTGCTTAGAGTGTTTTAGACCGCTGTGGCTGCCGTCTTTGAAGTACGCCATTACATGACGGTAGTCGATTACGTAAGCTGTTACGTCTTTATGTGAACCGTTCTCTAGTGGGAACAAACGGTCAAGCAACTGCTTAGCGTTTTGTTGTTTTTCCATTGCTTGGCTAGCGTCTATCGTCTCTACCGCGAAGACTGCTTCAGCGATAAATGGCATATTTTGTTCTTGGATTTCAGTCTTATCGATTGTCAGCATGTTCATAGTGTTTCCCTCGCGGATATTTCACAACTTATTTGTCCTTGCGCAAATATTTCAAATCCCATTCTGTTTATATGTGAATTTGTGACTTTGCTTACTTTCTATACTAGTGAATTTTTTACTACAATTTCACAACAAAAATTTTACAGTGTGAATTTTACAAAATGCCAGTGTCAAAAAGCTTGATCCGCCAGTCTCATTTTCTAGGTACTAAGATAAGAAATCTTAGGAAACGCAACCACTTAACTATGGAAGATCTCTCTGCTCGTTGCATAAGGGTTAATCCCGAGTATGCGCCATCGGTTTCTTACTTATCGATGATCGAACGTGGAAAACGGGTCCCTAGTATCGATATGTTGGAAGTGATCGCCGAAGTTTTTCAAAAAGATCCGACTTGGTTTCTTGACGATGAACCCGAACAAGCGGATATCACACCAGACAAAGGAAACCGAGGTGGGATCAGCGGTATGGCACTCGAGCCAAGCTTCCTGTTTTCAAACGATATTTTACAGATAGCTATCCCTGAGATGCTTTCACAAACTGGTATTACTGGCCGCCAGTTTGCGCATTTACTGATTCGGGCACACCAAGAGAGCAATCAGAACCATTTCCCTGATCTTGAAAGAGCAGCAGAGGAAGTGGGCCTGAAACGACTTAACCTCTCTGCCGAAGATCTCATGGATATCGCTCGTAGCCTTGGGTTGACTATCCGCTGGATTTCACGACCACCACAAGACGTCGTTGACGAGCTGGGTGTCAGCGCTAAACAAGTGGTTACCTCGTTCTTTGAACCACCAGGTACCATCTTCCTCAATGAAATTTTAAAGCTGTACCCTACTCGCCTTAAGTACGACCTCGCCGTTTATATTGGGCACTGTGTTTTACACAGCAAAGAGGGACTCAAGAGCGTACTCTCTGTTGGCCATGCCAATAGTTGGGAAGAGAGCAACCAATCAAGTACAACGTCTGAACTTAACTCACAGGACATTTTGCAAGCTTGGCGAGACTTTGAGTCAAGCTTCTTCGCCGGCGCACTACTGTGCCCTAAGGTTCCATTTAGGCAGTTACTGGACCGCAGCGGGTACGAAATCGACGTACACTTAAAAGCGGGCGTTTCCCCTTCCGTTGCGATGAGACGAATGACCGTCGTTTCTCCTTACCCTCACTGGCACTATTTTGATGCCTATGGTCAAAATAAGCTTAAAGCAGTCTACCGAGGCAACGGGATCCCTCTTCCTTGGGGGAACATGCGCAAAGTTAACGATCCATGTCAGCACTGGGCGGTGTTTAGGAAATTATCAGAACCACAACAGGGAAGCTCTGCTCAGATCTCAATTCTGAATGTCGGTGACGAGCCAAGAATTTACTGTTGTGAGTCGGTAAATATGACCGATCCCGCAGGCAACAACCGCGTGCTTTGTGCCGGTATCGATCTCAATCCTGCGATTGATGCGCAGGGAGGAAACTCACTTGAGATTGCCGAAGAGCTTAAAGCTCTATGTGTCGGAAACGGGGGAAGCGCTGCGATACCACGCCATATACGAAAGGAATTTACGACTATCGCAAAGATTCTCAATATTAACTGGATCGAAAGAGGTATTGAGTCGGACGCGCGAGTGATCTGTTCAAGAGGCGCAGTGTGCCCTAGAAAACCGAGTTGCTACAGTGGGTGCCAAGAGGCTGAATAGTTTCGATTTACGGCGTTCAAAAAGAAAAAAAGCCAATCACAATATGGGTGATTGGCTATATATAAGTGTGAACAAGATAGGTTCACTAACAACGTCAGTTGGCTAGGTGACCCTCGGCTTAAGAAGGGTCAAACTACATAAAGCAGAAAGCGTGCCAACTTTCACTAAGCCAATATTTGCTTGTTTTTGCTTAATTCTTAACCTAATTCATAAAAACTAAGCGCATAATAGATTTTCAAGATGCAATTATGAGCAAAATGCAAAATCTAACATTTGCATTTTGCAATTATATGCTTTCACCAAGTTCTATCCGGTAACCAAGATCAATGCTCTCCTGCCATTGTTCTTTGCCTTTCAATCTCTCAATGATTTGCGTCGCAGCGACATGACCGATTTGTTCACGTGGCGTTATCACTGTCGCGAGCTTAGGTATCATCGCTTGACTGATATCATGACCGTGGAAACCCGCAATCGCCATCTGTTGTGGAACGAGAATACCGCGCCTCTGACATTCGTATAGTGCACCAATCGCTAAATCATCATTCGTACAGACAATCCCATCGACTTGTGGGTACTGCTCTACCAACTCTCCAAGAAGCTTCGCCCCCAGAGTAAAAGAGGATGCATCTTCCGTCTGCAAGCTAACGGTTTCCAAGCCCGCCTCAGACATCGCCTGATGATAGCCATCCATTTTCAAACGCGTACGCTCATCCATACGAGCAGCAAAATAGGCGATGTGCTTCCTACCTTTGGCCAGAATCGCTTCTGTCATTGATTTGGATGCCTGAGCGTTATCAAATCCAACCGCCTGTTCAATACGTGGAGAATAGCTGTCCATGATTTCAATGATTGGGATAGAGGCCGTTTGCAGCATCTTTCGTGCTTTCTCGGTATGCACATTTTCAGACAAAATAATGGCGTCAACGTTGTATGACAGCAGAGATTCGATGCTTCGCTCTTCTAAATCCGTGCTATATCCATAGTGAGCAATCATGGTCTGATAACCAGCAGGAGTTGTTACCGACTCAATACCTCTTATCACTTCGGCAAAGACTTGGTTCGTTAAAGATGGAACCAACACACCGATGGCATTGGACTTAGCGTTTGAAAGAATGTCTGGTGCTCGATTGGGAATATAGCCCAGCTCTTCAACCGCCTGATTTATTTTATCTTTTATAGCTTCGGAAACCTGTGATGGGTCGCGTAGACAGCGGCTGACTGTCATTTTAGTTACCCCTACTCGATCTGCGATATCTTGTAAGGTCGGTCTTTTCTTCTTATTAGCCATAACTGAGTTTCTATGCATTTTCCTGTTTGTGTTACTGGTAACATAGTACCTTTCATCGGATATTATTTTATTGTTACAGGTAACAAAAAAGCGTTCACAATTTGGTGAACGCTCTTATTTCATACCCTAACTTGATTTCTTGGCTCTAAATGCCAGTTCAAATGGTACTTCGCCGCCTCATCTTCATCTATACGCGAGTAACTGTGCGCTCCAAAATAGTCGCGTTGTGCCTGGAGTAAATTGGCCGGTAGAACATCGCAACGTAAAGCATCAAAATAACTTAATGCAGAACTTATCCCCGCCATCGGGACACCCGTCATCGCCGACTTAGCAATGCTTGATCTCCAACCATAAGAACGGGATTTAAGCTCAGTGGCAAAGTGCTCCGCGAAAAGAAGATTGTCCAAATCAGGCGTAGCCCTATAAGCCTGCGTGATGTGTTGCAGAAAGACAGCTCGAATGATACATCCTGCACGCCAGATTTTGGCAATATTGGCAAAGTCGAGCTGCCACCCTTCCCTATCGGAGGTCACTTTTAGCAAATCAAACCCTTGCGCGTAAACGGTCAACTTGGCGCAATATACAGCATCATGCAATTCACTGATGGTCTGTTGCTGTTCTAGCCCCACGACAGGCTCAATATCCGAACTCAAACAATTTGCCGCCTTCGTACGCATCGATTTCTGGCTGCTTTGAGCTCGGGCGAAAACGGCTTGCGCGATCGTAGGTGCTGGCGCACCATGTTGAAGAGAGTTGACCGCCGTCCATAAACCCGTCCCTTTCTGGCCCGCCTTATCTAAGACAATTTCAACAAAAGGCTTTCCGGTGACGGGGTCAAGAGTTTGCAGTATGTCCGCACTGATTTCCATCAGGTAGCTATTAAGAACGCCTTGATTCCACTGAGCAAAGACTTGACCAATCTGTTGCGCGGACATGGACAGCACACTAGACATAAAGTGGTACGCTTCGCAGATTAACTGCATATCCGCATATTCAATGCCATTGTGAACCATTTTCACATAATGACCCGCGCCCGCTCGGCCAAGATAAGCCGCGCAAGGCTCTCCAGCTTCAAATTGACCCACAGGGATGCCATTGCTATCCACTTTCGCTGCTATCGCTTGCCACATCAGTTCGATTTGCAACCATGCTTCCTCGTCCCCACTCGCCATTAATGAGGGACCAAATCTGGCGCCAATCTCACCGCCAGACACTGCGGTACTGAAAAAGCGTAGCTTACCTTGATACTCAACCTCACGACGTTCGCTGTCCGTCCATAAGCTGTTGCCTGTATCGACAACAATATCTTCGCGGCTTAATCCTGCGTTTAACAAATCCACAATCACCGAATCGACGATGGAACCGGCTGGAACAGACAGTGCAATAACGCGAGGGGATGCGAGATTGGCCAGTAGCTCACCTAAGTCCATAGCGGCCAAATAACGACCCTTTTTGGGTTGCTGTGACAATCGCTCTGCTTCACTTTTTGCCCTAGCTTGATTTGTCGGATCGATATCAAATCCAACCACTGAAAAACCATGGTCGATAAGGTTTAAGGCAAGGCTTTTGCCCATCACTCCTAATCCGATCATTGCGATATTTGCGTTGCTCATACCGTTTTCGCCTCAATTGCGTTTAATGCTTGTTGTACGACTTGCTCTACTGATTGAGAAATATCGATATGCAGCGCTTCATCATTAGTCGGCTCAACCAAAGTATCAAACTGGCTGCGCAACATGGCCTCACCATTGAAGTAGTGGTTAGCGCGATTTTTGTGGCGAGCCCATATGGTGTCAAAGTCTCCTTTCAGATAGACAATCACAAGTGATGAGTTCTCACTACGTAAAATATCGCGATACTCTGGTTTTAACGCGGAGCAAGCCACAACGGCACATTCATTGTCGCGGTACAGTTTATTCAGAGTGTGAAGCCAGCCGATACGGTCTTCATCATCAAGGGGAATACCCTGACGCATTTTTTCCACGTTAGCCTGAGGATGAAAATCATCGCCATCGTAAAAAGGTAACTGTAACGATTTGGCTAACTCGCTGCCAATCAGGCTTTTGCCGCAACCCGACACGCCCATTACTAAGATTTTTTTTGCTTTCATCGGACAATACTAGCCTTAGCCTTCTTAACTTACCGAAGGCTGTGAAGTTCTAAATTTCTATACCGTTTAGTGGCTATTTCCACCACATCGCTAATTCAGGGAAGACAATCACAAGTCCTAACACCAAGATCTGAAGGCCGATAAATGGCAATAGCGAACTGAATATTTCACCAAGACTAATGTCTTTAGGCGCAACAGATTTTAGATAAAACGCCGCGGGACCAAACGGTGGTGACAAAAATGAAACCTGCATGTTGAGACAGAACACCACACCAAACCAAACTGGATCAAAACCTAAACCGGTAATAATCGGCACAAAAATAGGCATTGTCAGCAACGCTACGCCAACCCAGTCAAGGAACATGCCGAGTACGAGCAGAATCACCATCATGATCAGAAGCGTACCAATTGCGCTACCACCACTTAGGCTTAGAATCACTTCTTCAACAAAGTTGATGCCGCCCATCAGGTTGTAGATACCGACAAGTGCGCTGGCGCCAATGCCTATCCACATGATCATCCCGCAGGTTCTCATCGTCGCAATCGCGCTTTCCTTCAACATGGTGTAATTCATTTCACCACGGATAATCGCTGAGATCATGATACCAACGACGCCCAGAGCCGAAGCTTCTGTAACCGAAGCGACACCCGTGTAGATACTACCCAATACTACGGCTACCGACAGTAACGGGAAGAACAACGCTTTGAAGTAGCTGACCTGTGGTTCCTCTGTTTCATCACTATCGCTTGGGATAGGCGCTAAAGCAGGATTGATCTTACAACGAATGAGTACATATGCGATGTAGCAACCAGCGAGAATAAACGCAGGAAGAAACGAAGCTTTAAACAGGTCGCCAATCGATACGCTTGCTGTCATACCGTAGATAATCAATACAATGCTAGGCGGAAGCATGGTACCAAGAGCGCCACCAGCACAAGTCGTTCCTATGGCTAATTTACGGTCATAACCTAGACGCAGCATTTGAGGTAAAGCTAGGATGCCCAGTAACACGGTCTCACCACCAATCACACCAGACATCGATGCCAAAAGTACCGCAACCATAAGCGTCTGTACGGCGACACCACCCCTGACCTTACGACCCACCGATTTCATTGCATCAAACAGATCTTTTGCAATACCTGATCGATCCAGTAGTGCAGCCATCAATACGAACATCGGCACTGCAAGAAATACATATCCAGATGCGAAACTGTACGTACGGCTTGCAATCAGAGGCAAGGCGTCAGGACCAAACCAAAACAGAGTGAAAAAGATGGCAACAAAGCCAGTAACAAAAGCCAACTGCATTCCTGTCAGCAGTAAGCCAATCATCATTGCCAGCATTAGAGCACTGCCCCAAGCAATGCCTATCGAAGATAAATCAACCATTATCATTGTTCCTTAGCCCCATGATTTCTTGGATCAGGTGCAATACAAACTGGACAACAAGAATACATAAGACAACAAAGATGATGCCTTTAAGTAACGCGGGATAAGGGGCGTTCAAGACAGAACCCGATGTTTCTAACCGCAGTTCGCCCCATGGAGTAAACCAGGCTTCATTGGCTAGTGAATATGCCGCGTAGGCAAGCATTCCTGCAAACGCTAACCCAACAACATGATGGACAATATTGAGGTATTTTCGCGTACGCGATGACACCGCATCATAGATCAATACGACTCGTACATGTTTGTTAGCAGCAAAGGCATAAATACCTCCAACGATAAAGAGTGACCCACCGATAAAAGAGGCGGTTTCGTGAACCCAAGTAGTTGGAGCATCAAACGCATAGCGCATGACCACTTCATAGAAGGAGATCAGAACGGTGGCGATAAAGAACCAACTGAGCAGATTACTGATTTTTATAATGGCGCGATCAAGTATATTTCGCGGCTGCTCTTCCGCTTGAGGTGGTGTATGCGGCGTTTTATCAGTCATAACAAATGTTCCAAAAAATTGGAGGGCACAAGCCCTCCAGAGAGAAGCTAAACAGGAAGGTTAGCTTTAAAACTGATGATTACAGTAGGCCATTAGACTCTAAGAAAGACGTCACTGAGTCATATACCTTCTGTGCATTCGGTGAACGTTCAGCAAATACTTTCCATTGAGTCTTAGCGATCTCACGGAATTTCTTACGCTCTTCGTCAGACCAGTTGTGGATCGTAATATTTGGATTTGCCTGCGCTTCTTTAACCGCAATCTGGTCTGCCATTTTCAGTTGCGTTGTCATGTCGTAAGAGAAATCACGCACTGATGTTTGTAAGATAGTTTGTAGATCCGCTGGCATCTTGTCCCATTTCTTTTGTGAGATAGAGATATCAATCAGTGGCAATGAGTGGAAGCCAGGTTGAACAGGATGCGTTGCGATATCATTCATACCCGCTTTCTGGTTCGTTGAAAATACCGTGTAGTCCGCGGCATCAATAACGCCCTTGCTTAGTCCGGTAAATACTTCCGATCCAGGTAGGTTTACCGGAGTCGCGCCTGCTGCGGCAAATACCTGCTGCACAAGTCCTTCCGGAGCACGTAGCTTGAGACCTTTCAGATCATCAACACCATCAATTGGCTTCTTAGAGATAAAAGATTCTACGCCTGTGGTCGATGCACCAACAAACTTAACACCATACGGAGCGTAAAGCTCTGTCATTAGCTCGTTACCACCACCGTAGTTCATGTATTGAAGCAACTGAGTCGTATCAGACCACGCACCAACCATGTTACCAATCAAACCAAATGCTGGATCTTTACCAGAAAAATAGCCAGTCGCAGTCACTTGGCCATCAAGGATACCCATTTTGATAGCACCTAAAGTCTCAGTGTGCTTTACCACTGAACCTACTGGCAGCAAATCAATTTCAATACGGCCGTTAGACATTTTTTCTACACGTTCCGCCCAATTCTGTTGAACCTTGTAGTTCAGGTCACCAGAAGGATCTGACGACTGAATCTTAAGGTTAAAATCTGCCGCGAATGCAGAGACAGAGAATAGACCGGTAATGGCAGTGGCAAGCAGAGTTTTCGTCATTGCTTTCATAATGAGGGGTATCCTTTATTTGTTTCAGTTGTCCAGGCAAGCCTATATGACTTTTGGTTTACTACCGGATGTAATTTTTATGTTACCGGTAACTTTTACTAATGTTACCGGTAACAAGCAACCGTTTACCATGACTATGGTCACAATTGTTAACAACAATGAGGAGAAATGAATAATGAAAAGAATAAATGCGAACTTGCCCACATGTAATGGGCAAGTGAATAGATAGGGATATCGATCAGATCTCAGTGTTTTCTAAACACCCACACCGGGCCGATAAGCAAAAACTGAACGTCTTCGAAGAATGAGGGTTTCTTACCCTCGATCTTATGGCCGATAAATTGAAAAAGCCACAGAACCGCAAACAGCACTAAAGAGACAAACAACACCGAGAGCTGTAACACTTCTAATGACCAAATCAACGAAATACAAGCTAGGGTAAAACCGAGCATCATTATGAATACACTTAACGATAACCTGAAATAAAACACCATGACAGGCAATGCAGCAAGCCACACCCAGTTAAGTGTCATACCAAATAGTTGAATGGGTGGAATAGACCAAATCAATCCAACAACAGAAAGAAAAATACCGGGAACCGCAACCTTATGAATTTTTTGGTTGATCGGATTCTGATGGCTTTCACCATACTCATTTAACCACTGAGACAAGTCCTTCATACTCATATACCTGTAATGCTCCTTTACTATTTCTATAGCATGGGTTTACCAGCATTGCAGCGGTATAATCTCTTTTTGTGAGAACTCTTTATATCTGCCTGCGTTTTTCTTCGTACATCCTAGAATCCGCGAGTTTAAACATCTCTTCTATGTCTTCAAATTCAGGGTCATAGATAGCATATCCAACACTCACTCGTAGATTAATTAAATGCTGTTCATAGATAACAGGTGTATGGCAGACGGCTTTTTGCAGCTCGATATTGATTACGTCAATATCCTCTGTGCTTGCGACTCTCGGCAGCAACACCAGAAACTCGTCGCCGCCCATACGAGCAACAATGTCTGAGGCTCTGAGCACGCTTTTCAGCCTCTCGGCAGTTGCAACAAGTACCTTGTCCCCTGCCGCATGGCCAAACGTATCGTTAATCGCTTTGAACTTATCTAAATCGATATTAAGAATGGCAAAAGAGTCACCGCCCCCATTCTTTTTCACCGCGTTAAAATGCTCACCAAAGGTATACATAAAGTAGCGACGATTGGGTAGCTGTGTCAGTTCATCACGCAGGACACGATCATTCGCCGCAATATAGAGCCGATAGGTAGCAATAAAGGCCAAGATAAGCATAATTATCATCGGATAGCCAAGCAGTCTAACCACGTGTACTCGGTACCACTTAGCTCCACTTAGCAAGTCACTTTTCGTCGATGCAGCGATCTGCCAGCTACCGTATGGAAAATGCACAGACTCTGAGGCGAATGCTTGATCAAACGTCGTTTGAAAACCATAAAACACCTCACCTTCCGATCCTGAGCTATCGACACCACGCATCGCTAGATTGTAACGATGCTCAAACGAGGCAACACCTGCTTCTGAAAAGAGTGAGTCCAAGGAAATCACCATACTGCACACACCCCAGTAGTTTGTGTTGTAAGGAGGATCGGAAAAAATCGGTACACGTGCGATCAGAGCTTTACCACCCTGTACCAAATTGACGGGGCCAGAGATAAAGATGTCTTGGATTTTCTGGGCTTTTTTTACGGAACGCCATTGATTGGGAATGGTTTGATAATTCAATCCTAAAACCGCTTCGTTTCCTTCCAACGGATAAACGAATTTAACGACATCATTCGGCGCAAGCCCTAGCAATTGAACATGGTCGCTCTTACGTATAATGCTCGATGCGATAAGATCCCATCCTGAAAAATCAAATTCTGGATTAGATGCAACCAGAGCAGATAACCCATTAGCCACAATGACTGGTATTATGCCACCATACCCTAACACCATTTTTTATAGGTTATACCATGCATAAAAAGCTGATTGGCTTGTGCCTTAGTGCAATCCTCATACATACACCGACCGCATCGGCAAACACAGCGAGCTTTGAAGCATCCGCAGATCTTATTCGCAATACGTATGAAAGTCAGCTCTATACCCTCCCAGCCTTTAAAGAAGGGCACTACGGCTTAAGGATGTACCGTCAAACGCTCGATGACAAATATTCGGCCGCGGTTTGGAGTGATATGGCTCGTGTCGCAAGTCGACTTAATCGTTTCGCAGCAGAAGTTCATACCCCAGAACAAATCTTACTTTACTCTGAAAAGCGCCTTTCTGGCTACACTGATGAGACGGATGAAAGAAGCATGAGGCGTTATAACGTCACAAAACACATGCCTGAATATCTCTACCTTGGTGTTGATTTACTGGGTTCGATGGCACGCGCCAACGAGTATGGTCTAAAACACAAACAAGACGATATGCTTCGTTCAATTATCCGCCGCTATGACTTTAGCAAGTATGCAACAGACCAAGAGATGATTAAGGCTTGGGCCGCACAGCTAGCCAATCAGGTCTACTGGCTAAGGCAGCTAGGTGAGCAAGATGTCGTCGATAGTTTTACAACCGCATTTAAGCAAGCCTATCCAGAGGTAGAAGACAAAAAACTGTCCAACCAGCAGTACGGAAACAAACTCTATGGTATGACCCATATTATTTTTGGCGACTCTGAATACTATCAACATTTGGTAAGTGAAAAGCAGCATCAGTGGATTTATGACTATTTCCGCCAAAACATCGATACCATTCTCATTCGAGCGAAAGAAGACGTCATCGCGGAAGTCGGTATCACGTTTCTACTCGCCGGACTCGAAGATGATCCGGTCGTAGAAAAAACTCGCTACGCTATCCAAAAAGCGATAGATAGTGAGAAAGGGATGATTCCTTCAGTCACTGGAGATTTCGATATCACATACGGGGAACATCGGAACGTCCTAGCGATCATGTTGCTTGATTGGCAGAAGGTCAATGAGGCTCCAACAGTGAAGGGCCAACCTAGCGTTTTCACATCCCTCCCGTATGGACTTATCCCGCAATAACAACTTTAAATCCGCCAGCCCTTCTCTTTGGGCTGGTTTTCTTCCTGCGCAGAGGCGAGACATTACGCACGAAAACCTCCGAAAGTGATAGATTTATTTATTATAAGTATCGGCGATTCCATAACAATTGCAAAAAAATCAATCACGCTGTAATCCGTCAATAATCTACCGCCATAAATAATTTACGCATGAATACAGTCGCTTACATATGCGTCAAAACTCAGTACAACTAATACACCTCACAACTAATAAGCACCGAATGGCATATAAATTACTGATTACTCTTATTTTTGCGAATTTCATGGCTCGTTCAGACTTTGTTTTTTCTTCTAGACTTTGCTTGAGGGGTTATGTGTAAAGGATAATGACTATATGCCACAATTTGCTGGGCGACAGATAGCTGAAATGGCGGATATCAGAGCAACGCGCAAGAGCAAGCTTGTGCTACTCTGTTCGATTATTGCCATTGTGGTCTTGCTTAGCTATGGTGTGTTAAGGCTCACCACTCAAGACTACTTCTTTGCCTCGGTAAATTTTTTCTCAGCCACTGTATTAATAGTTAATCTCTACTACTTATTCAAGCACCTACGCCACAACCACTGTGACGTGGTTTTGAGTGGGATATTATTGTTTCAAGCCACTTTATTACTGATTTATGGTGAACATGTGCCAGATCGGATTCTATGGCTTTATCCTATAGTTGCGGTGCTTATTTTCGTCAACAACTTCAAAACTGGCGCGATTTTGAGCTCAGGTCTGTGTGTTGTTGCTGCTCTCGCGGTACTTTTCGCACAGGCTTCCCCTTACACTACCGATGCTTCTCAGGGACGCTTTGTAGTGAGCTTGCTTGCGCTCTGTGTACTCTGCAATGTCGCAGCTTTCTATTACTCTAAAGTGATGAAATATGTGCAAGAACTCTATAAAGAAGGGATTGAAGATCTCGCTTATTTGGATCAACTCACTGGACTTGCTAATCGATGGAGCTTTGAAAGTTGGGCCGCTGGCAAACTAGAAGAACAAAAGAACAGCAACAAGGTGACGGCAATGGTGTTTCTCGATATCGACAACTTTAAAGCGATTAACGACACCTACGGACACGACGTTGGCGACCGAGTCTTACAACATCTCGCGAATCGGCTCAAAAACAACATCCGTAACAAAGATCGTCAAACCGACAGACATGATTATTCCATTGCTCGTTTTGCGGGCGACGAGTTTGTTCTGCTGCTCTACGATGTAAACTCAATAAAGGATTTGGAGGGTATTCTTAAGAGGATATGTCAGGTGTTCTCTGACAGCTATCAAGCATCGGAACGCATTAATGAACTCACCGTCAGCGCAGGAGTGGCGCTCTATCCTCAGGATGCAACTAACCTTCCCGAACTCACTCGTTGTGCCGATAAAGCGATGTACGCCGCCAAACATAAAGGCAAAAACCAATACCGATTTTATCGTGGCTATGACAATGACTTTCAAAACAATGGCGAACACACCGGTGACTTGTCTAAGGTAACACCAATAAAAAAGTTTAACCGGTCATGTACATAAGCCACAACGATATCGCCATGACCACGATCAACCAAGCCGCATAGCGGAGCGTATTAGGTTTATCTCGTTTTGGTGTCACAATAGGTCTAAATGCGGCTTCGCGAGCAGCTCTCGCAGTAGCAGCAATCGTTCCTCTTTCGACTTCCTCCTCACGACGCTTTTGCGCTTTGTGAGCAACCTTGCCAAAGCGATGCAATTGGTCGGCCGTCAATTCCTTACTTGGATCGTAACGACTATGGGAGTCAGTGTGTTTTGGTACAACAGCCATAAGCACCTCCTCTCAAGCTTATTCTTGTTTAATTATAGCCAATAGTTACATTAATAAAATTGCTAATAACTGAGGTTATATTCGAGATTTCCGATTGATTATACGTAAAACTTGGCTTAACAAGCGCTATAAATGATCAGCAAGTTTTATACCAGACGAGCAAAGTTAGGTAAGATATTGATTTAAATAAGATTGGACGAAAGAGAAGAAGGCAATCAAGTGCAAGGGGCAATTTGATTGTCAAAATGAATGGGCCTGAAGTCATTGTGCTAATAACCTCAGGCAAACAAAAACTAGCCTAAGTACTCACATAGATAAGCCGTTGAGACAGAAACTTTCAGGTCAAATGAAGAGTCACTTTCGACATGGAATGATGAACCCGCCTCATAAGTCACCCACTCGTCTTCACCCGCTTTTTTAACGGTAAGCGCACCCTTCACAACTGTCATGCGCTCTGCCGCAGCAGTACCAAAGGTGTACTCTCCAGGAGCCATTACCCCAACGCTCGACTCTCCGTCTTGTTGAGAAAAACCTAGTGACTGTACTTGTCCTTCAAAATAGCTGTTTGCTTTGATCATTTCATTCTCCGTCGATATTCCGTCATAGAAGCAAAACCTTGTTTTATATGAATTGTCCTATTTCAGCAACCACTATACCGATTGAAGAGAGTAATAACGGTGGACTCCCTCACTAACATATGCTCAAAGAGTACGTTTAATTATCGACAAATAAACCATAGGTAAAACAAATCTCTAGTAATGGCGTACAAACAAACTTAACTCACTTAATTCCGTGGTTATCCACCGTTGGGCTAGACTGTAAGCAATATGCAGAAAATTCGTACACTGTTTTTTGGACAGAGGTTCACAGATTAACAATGCAAAATTATGCTACGCTCTATCCTTTACAAGCTCACGTGCTGTTTTCAATCAATACCTAAGGCGATTATCCGCTGTTATGATCAAGAGTTCTGCCATAAAAACCGTCGCTGCAACTATTTTTGTATTACTCGCTCTAGGATTCTCGAGTCTGCTTTACTTTAGTTACCAAGACTATGTTCACCCGAAGCATGTCTACGGGCGATGGATTGAAGTAGGAGCGCCACCTTATCAGACAGAAGTTCTGACGTTAAATGCTCAAGGGGTCTTTAGAAATGACCGACTTATCGCGACCCAATTTGACTTTGATGGCAAGCGGATAACAGTCAGTACGGGGGGAGGAACCTCTGTCTATCAAGTTGCGGGCACGTTTAACTCACCACAGCTGAGGCGTCTCCAGCCAAACAGCCCTACTCAGCGTTTCGTGAAAGAGGGATATGAGAACACCATTGATATGGATGGAGGCGGTTCAGCGAAGAATCGCCGTTCCGCCCTTTCAGACCACTTTAGCGAGAAGTAATCTTTTAACCAGTTAACACCATACCCTCGGGATGCTTGACCAACGTCGGTTCAGGGCGTGCCAGCATATAGGCCAACGTTAACGGCCCAATTCGACCGATTATCATCACAACGATCATGATGTATTTCCCCGGCTCTGATAATTCAGCCGTTAGACCCGCTGTAAGCCCCACCGTTGCAAACGCCGAGATGGTTTCAAACATGACTTTGTCAAAACTCGCCTGCTCGGTAATCATCAACAAAAACATCGCTATGGTTAAAATCGCACCACTCACGACTATAATCGCCAAAGACTTAGTCACCACAGGCCAGCCAACGGTACGCTTAAACATGACCACGTGCTTCTTCTGACGAAGGAAAGCCCAAGTCGCCACGAACGCCACTGCAAACGTTGACACTTTTATCCCACCGCCAGTAGAAGTAGATCCCGCACCAATCAACATCAGAATAATCATGATGAGCAAAGCGGGCTGAGTAAAGTGTGCCAAATCGACACTGTTAAAACCTGCTGTTCGAGAACTCGCTGACTGAAAAAACGCTGCGAGCCATTGACCTGATGGCGTCAAATCCGCCATGGTTGCTGGATTCGATTTTTCCAGCAGCCAAAACAGCACGGTACCAACCAAGAGTAATGCAGGCGTTGCGACTAGCATTATCTTGGTATGCAGTTGCAAGGTGCGAAAGCCACCTCTCCAATTGCTAGATACGTCACCAATCACCGTAAACCCTAAACCGCCAAGAATGAATAGCGCTGAAAGCGTAAAGATTATCCAAGGGTCATCAACAAAACTCATTAGGCTATCTGAGAACAAAGCAAAGCCAGCATTGTTGAACGCCGAGATTGCGTGGAACATCGCATAGAACAGTCCTTCTCCCCAACCCAGTTCAGGCACCCAACGAAATGCTAGCAACGCAAACCCAATCGATTCGGCAATACAGGCAAAAATGATGATCCGCTTCACCAGCAGTCTCAGGTTAACTTGTCGGTCTTGCCCCAATGCATCTTTAGCTAACGCTTGTTGCTTTAAGGTCAGCCTCACTCCAAACATATAAAGTAGTACCGCAGAAAGGGTCATCTGGCCTAAGCCACCTATCTGCATCAACAGCATTAACAAGACTTTACCTGAATGGGTAAAGTGCTCAGCCGTATCGACGACGCCTAGCCCGGTCACACTAATGGCGGAGGTCGCAGTAAATAGTGCATCCGTGATTGAAAGCCCACTCACCGAGAAAACGGGGAGAGTGAGCAGCACCGCAGAGGGTATCAACACACTTAAAAAACTGATCAGAATAACTCTCGGCTCTGAGCCTTTACTCTGTTTTTTCTCGGGGTCTAATGCGTAAAACAGATCCCTTCGACTGAACGGACTCATAATGAACTCAGCTTTCTCGATAAGGTTTCACTAGGACCAACGATAATGATCAGGTCACCAATCTCCAAAGTTCGATCGAGATCCGGTGCCTTGGTGATATTCGGTCCACGTTTAAAGCCTAGAACTTCAACACCTTGCTCCTTACATAAAGCAAGATCCCCTAGCGTCTTCCCTAACAAGCGTGAGCCAACCACAATTTCGGTCATGGCAAGATCGGAGCCCAACTCTTGAAATTCAAGCACTCGTTTATCAAGCATTTTTCGAGCAACACGAATCCCCATATCACGTTCCGGCATAATGACGTGGTCTGCACCTATTTTGCTTAGTATCTTCGCATGGTTTTTATCATTGGCTTTTACCCAGACAGTTTTTACCCCAGCCTCTTTGACTACGAGAGTCGTTAAAATACTGGCATTTACGTCAGAACCAATTGCGATCATCACCATGTCGTAGTCGCTCAATCTTAGCTCGGCAACCGTCTCTTCTATCGCACAGTTCGCCACTAAAGCTTGACTGACAAAACCCGCAACGGCCCTAACTCGATCTTCATCGATATCAATAGCCAAAACCTCGGCGCCGGATTGTTGCAGCTCTTGACAAACAGATAGGCCAAATCGACCTAAGCCAATCACTGCATATTGTTTATCACCTGATTTCATGGTTTACCTTATTCGCGTAATGACTAGATTTGACAGTGTGCTCCTGACGAGTTCGCTTATCAAATTGAATCAGATATTCTGACATCGTTTTAACTTTCATGTTTATATTCATAGACCTCTGAGCATAATGTCACTAGTTTGGGTATAGGCAAACCCTTATACTTATGCCACAACAGAAAGATATTGAGTCAAAAATGAACGAGTTAATCACATATTTGCCACAACCACTGGCGACTCTGCTGCAAAGCTGGGACACCAATGTATTACTTATTACCATCGGCAGCTTCATCGCATGGATTGCTTGGCGCATTGTCTACAGTCGACTAGAAATTTTGGTCAACAAGACTCGGTTTCATTGGGATGACCTCACTCTTCACGCCCTCAAAACACCCATAAGCACGTTCATTTGGTGCTGGCCTGCGACCATTTCCTTAGGATTTGTGCTCGAAGATTACATGGGGTCGAAACTCAATTGGCTAAGTACCTTGAAGCTCATTTTGGTCATCGCGATCTTTGTTTGGATCACTATGCGTCTGATCAACAATATCGAAGAGTATGTACTCAGCAAAAAAACGCGCGACGAAACCACCGTTCAAGCCGTTGCCAAGGTGTCACGCCTATTCTTTATCGTCATAGGCGCATTAACCGTGATGCAGACGTTTGGCCTCAGTCTGTCGGGTCTGTTAACGTTCGGTGGTGTGGGTGGCCTGATCGTCGGTTTGGCAGCAAAAGATTTGCTCTCCAACTTCTTCGGTGGAATGATGATTTACTTCGATCGTCCGTTTAAAGTTGGCGACTGGATCCGCTCTCCCGACCGTCAAATCGAAGGAACGGTAGAGAGAATTGGCTGGCGAATGACCATCATTCGTACCTTTGATAAACGTCCGATTTATGTCCCTAATTCTGTATTCAGCAATATCGTGGTTGAGAACCCATCACGTATGCTCAATCGACGCATTAATGAGAACATCGGCATCCGCTATAAAGATGGGGCGAAGGTTGAAAAGATCGTCGCTGACATCAAATCGATGTTACAGAAGCATCCCGATATCGATACTAAGCAGACGTTGATCGTCAACTTCAATGGTTTTGCGCCGTCATCTCTGACTTTATTGGTCTACACCTTCACCAAAACAGTCAACTGGATTCGCTACCACGAAGTAAAGCAAGATGTATTGCTGCAAATTTACGATATCATCCAACAAAACGGAGCGGATATCGCCTTTCCAACCCAAACGATTCAGTTGGAACCGCAACACGCTGGCGAATCAGAGCCACAACTTAGCAAGTAGTTAGCGTCTTCAGTAGCCCGATAATTCGGGCTACTGTGTCGCAACCTCTCTTTCTACGCGATCTTCTGTTCTTGAAGCGACGGCGTAAAGCCAGATCATCGTCAAACAGATCGCAAAACAAAGGCCAAACAACCACCCTGCGCCGAACCATTCAATCATAAATCCACCGAGGATAGGGCCAAACGCAAAGCCTAGTGAATAGAGCGCTGTCGCACCAAAATATGAGCCCCTAAGGTGTGCAGGCGCTAATCGGTCAATCTGAACATTGAGTGTTGGAAAGGTGATCACTTCACCTAAGCTAACAATAAAACATGCCACAGCCCAACCGATTGTTGAGTCGTTAGGTGAAATAATAAAGGCAAGTTGTCCAGCTGCAATTAGCACCATCCCGATTCGGGTCCGAGAAAAGAGGGGTACACGTTCTAGCATCTTGAGTAATGGAAACTGGAGCAAAATAATCGTCGCACTGTTTACGACCATTAGCATTGCGACCAATCTAGCCGCACCTTCGACACCACTGCGCACAATCACCTGTGGCACTGAAGACTCCAACTGAGCGTAGACAAACATCAGTAGCAAGTTTGCAATCAGTAGTAAGACAAAGACTTTATCTCGGGCTATAACTCTTAGCGTTTGACTAAAATTGGGAAGCAAGGTTTTGTCTGTGTGCTGATGAACCTTGGCGCTTTTACGTTCGATACCAAATAGAATCCACAGTGCATAGAAAAGATGGGTGAATCCAGTAATCAGAAACAGGCCTTGCGGTTCCGCCAATGCGAGAGTCACCCCAATAAGAGGTCCAACTGCACCTCCGATATTCAACAGAAAGTAGCGCAGGTTGAGGGCCAGCTCTCGATCCTTACCATCAGATAACGAGTCACCAATCACCGCTTTGGCCGAGTCATCAATCATTGGTCGCATCACGCCCGTTACCAACATCAGCAGGCTGAAATGCCATAACTCACTAGCCATCGCAATGCCAGTATAAGCCCCAAATCCAAACACACAGCCGATGACCATTAACCATTTACGGCCAAACTTATCCGACAAATAGCCTGTGTACACTCCCGTCACAGAACCAATCATGGCGGAAGCCGCTAGCATAGTCCCTACTTCTATCGCTGAAGCGTCATAATCCTGATACAAGAACACAACCAAAAAAGGCCAAGCCATGAAGTAGCTTGTTCTCGCTATAAGCACGCCAATCAGTACAGTCCAAACAGGCAAGTTAAAACGCTTGATCCTCTGCCATTCAAATAGACTCTGCTCTTGTTCCATGTGCTACTCCCTAAGCCAACCTGTTTCATATTGTTCAATCAGTATACAAATAATAAATGGAAACAAAAGTTTTAATAGCGAGAATATAGAAAAGCCTGTAAACAGCAGGCTAACAATAAATAAAACATTATTTATTATGAAGTTAATAATATGATTTTTGAGTATTTAGCTGAACGTTTGCGACATCTAACTGAGGCTTTTGCCACCAAAACGTTGTTTTCATCTGCTCAGTGCCTTCAACGGTTTCTCCGACCAGAGTTATGGTTAGCGGGTGTCGAGGTAAATTTGATTCCATTGATGTAACTATCCCGCCACCAAACGAATTGCTCTATTTTTCTTAACTCAATCCCCCAAAAAAGTAAACGATGGTGTATACTTTAGACACAAGTAAACACTGTCGTTTACGTTTTAGCTGTTAGGGTCACTAAATGATTAAAAGAAGTGATATAAAACAAGAAGATATCATCAAGTCTGCGATCGTAGTTTTTTCTAGCAAAGGGTTCGATCAGGCGAGCATGGAGGGGATCTCTAAACACGCAGGTGTTTCTAAACGCACCCTCTACAAGTACTACCCCAACAAAGAAGCTCTGTTTGACGTCATCGTTGATAAGCTGATGTGTCGCTTTGATGACCAGACTACCGTCGAGTTTGAGCCTACACTCCCGCTTGACCAACAGTTGCTCGATTATACGCTCAAGCAGATGTGCTATATCAGTAATGAAGACTTTCAAATCACCGCTCGGTTAATGATGGCAGAATGTATACGCTGTCAGGATACATCGAAGGTGTTGGTTGCCAAGTTTGAGTCAATCGAAGATTCTTATGGCTTACAACGTTGGGCTCAGCAGGGGATTGATGCGGGTGTTCTTGACATACAGGATGTTTCAGCGGCTATTGAACAGTATATTGGAAGTATCAAGGCTGTCGTTTTCTGGCCTCAGTTAATCGCCCATTTACCACCTCCAACCTGTCAGCAAGTTGAACAGGCAGTCAGAATGGCTGTTGCAAGTTTTGTCGCCACTTATCAGATTGGTTCCAAATGATCTTAGCGCTTTAGTAACAAGAAAAACGCCCCTCATTGAGGGGCGTTGAACGTTAGCTGTTGTTGTGAACCATCACATGTTCCAGTAGTGATGAGACCATATCAGCTTGTGATAATGCACCGAAGTCGCTATCCAACTGATGGGCGAGGTTCTCAACCAGAATCGACTGCCCCTCTGCACCTGTACCTAATGGATGGATATGGAGTTCAACGTTGTCACCATCCACCTTCACATCAAGATGTTCAAGTAGGCTCTCCATATCAAGCGTATTTTGCTTCAATTCAGGGAGCACTTCGCGCAGATCAATCTTATCACCTTCGCTCACCTTGAAGTCTTTGATGGTGTCGAGTGAACCACCATCGATATGATCCCAGACAAAGGTATCCATACCCGTACCACCAACGAGAATATCCGAACCTAAGCCACCATAAAGGATGTCATCACCGTCACCACCTTCTAAGTGATCATCACCGGCTCCACCAATTAACACATCGTGTCCTGAACCACCCTCAAGGAAATCATTACCACTACCGCCCGTCAGCGTGCTATTTGAGCCACTGCCATCCAGACGAACCGCTACGGTTTCCGATGCACGGTTGATATCTAAGTCATTGATATTGTTGACCACATTCAAATTAATTTCGATGTGGTTGCTTGATACAGCCTGATCAATGACGCTGCCATCTTGCGCAAGCTCCTGTGATACCGCGGTGATCTGCAGTGTATGATCTCCGTCACTCACATCTTTAATGATCAAGCCATCAATTGCCTGCGATGAGACATGCCATACGTCTCCGACCAGAGTTACCGAACCTGTAGCGCTCTCAATCATCGCACCAGCAGGAACATCCCTCACTTCTAATGTAAGCGCTTCGCTAGTATCGGTTAGTGCCGCCATAATGCCTACAATCGCAATTCCGCTCGTGCTGGCGCTTTGGGTTGCAGTAATGTGCTTGTTGAAGCTATATCTGCTATCAAGTGTTAGTGTTGGCGCATCCGCGACTGGATTAACGGTAATGGTGTAGTTCTTTGGATCAGCCTCTAGCGCAAGACCTGAAGAGTTCCAGCTGTCTTTCGCTGTGACTTGCAAATCGACGCTATTTCCTGACACAGAACTCGCATCAATGAATACACCAACATTATTACTGCTTGGTTTATCAAGTAACGCGTTAAGATCAGCGAGCGTGCCTAACAACGTCAGAGTACCGCTACCGTTGCCTGTCGCAGTAACACTCGAACCAGAAGGAGCAACGAGAGAAAGTGTACCGTCATCTACACTTAGCGTGACCGTCATCAGGTCATTAGCAGAAGCACCAACATAATCGACATCACTGACTGAGATGCCACTTAGCTGTTGGTTTACATCTTCATTAATCTGCGCGGTAATGTCATTAATATCCAACATAGGCTTGTCATTAAACGGAGTTACGTCGAAGGTGATCTCAGCACTACCAGTCTGATGATCCGCTTGACCATCGGTCGTGCCATCATCTTTAACCACGTAGCTAATCTTCACCGGGCCGTTGTAGTCTTTCGCAGCAACAAACACCCAGTTATCGCCTTGTTGAACTAAGGTACCCTGACCTTCGACGAGGGTCAGACTTTCAACGCTGATTGTGTTGCCTTCTTTATCAAAAGTGCCATCAATCAAGTCTTGTACGCTGATGGTCAGGCTGCCTTCTTCTTGCAAATCACCTAAGTCAAAGTCTTTTGGCACAGGCGCATCATTTACCTCAGTAACGTTAATCACAAAGGTTGTCTGATTGGTTGAAGACGTTGAACTATCACCCGGATCAATCGTACCGTTATTGCCACCGTCATCCACAGTCGCTGTCACAGTAACCGGCCCGTTAAAGTCTGCATCAGGTTTAAAAATGACTTTACCAGTAGCCAACGCTGCATTGATGTCAGCTAGTTTTCCGCTAGCAACAAGACTGCCATCAGCCGCGATGGTAAAGTTAACCTTGGCATCACTCAGGAACTCTAGCGTTCCTGAATTCACTTGTAGCGTCAACTCGTACGTGACATCAGGGTCATCATAGGTCGCATCTATATCAGCAATACCAAACTGGTTAATCGCAAGGCCACCCACTACATCTTCTGTTGTCTCAAGATCAATCACATTGACGAAAGTTGGCTGGTCGTTGACTGGATCAATCACCAAATCAACGTCAAATTCAGATTTAGGCCCTAAAGCACCATTGTCGACCGACTGAACTGAGATATGAATCGGTCCATTGATTCCTAATGCATTGCCCCCATCACTGTTGTGCTGACCAGAATTAAAAATGATCTTATCCAACTGCTGGGCATTCACCTCAAGCGTCCAAACACCTGTGGCTGGGTTGTAACTCGCTGGCGTACCATCTGGATACAAAATTGATGCATCTTGTGGAACGTTGGTCACTTCGAGGCGAAGAGTTTCAGGTGCATTTTCATGGATCACACCACCATTGGCAGACAAAGCCCTATCCACAACTGAAGCATTAATAGCGATATCGATATTAGTTCCTTCATTTCCCGTCACCGAATCAGTCACATCGGTATCAACAAGGTCACCTTCAGGTAGCACGGTCACTACAAACTTCGGTAAATTACTTGCTTCAGTTGGGACACCCAATAGTGATTCTTGAGTAAATACCGTGATACCGAATTCAGCAGTACCACTGAAATGCTTGGGTGGAACTACCGAAATATGTGATAAATCAAGGCTATCACCGCTACCGGCAGGCAATTTGACACTCCACTCTCCATTGCCATTGTTTTTCACCGTGTAGCCACTGGCTGGATCCGCTGTAAACAGGAATCCATCCGGTACATTAGTAAACTTAATCGATACAAATGTTTCAGAGCCATCAGTGTCGGTGAGTGAAACAGAAACGCTTCCTGAACTGCTCAATGAAATAGGATGATCTTCCGTACCCGTCAGTTCAATTGATTGATCAGGATGCGCTCCAGGGCCAGTTACAACCACTTCATCCACCACTGGCACCACTTCAAACTCGACACTGGTTGAAAAGTTGTCGGTATGATCGGTCGTCGTTGATGTCCCAGTTTCATTAAAGGTCACTGTATCAATCACGGTACCAGTAATATTGATCGTTACCTTGTTATCATTGTTGCTCGTAGGGTAGTTGTGCGTTGGTTTAAACAACACATTGTCTAACGCATGCGCTGCTATCTCACTCTGAGAGAAAGTAACCTGAGTACCCAGCTCTTTGAATGATACACTGCCATCAAGCGCGACCACTTTCTCATAGAAAGCGCCTTCCGCAGGGGGAGCGAGAGTTAAAGTGATAGAGCTAAACGCTTCACTGCCGCCCTCTACACCACCGTTGTTGGTATCGCCGATTTGTTGATCAAAATCGAGTTGAATGTAGCTATCTTCATAGCCAACTTTGTCCGCAATACCATCACCATTTTGATCAATAAGTTGACCGGCACTATCTAGTGAACCAGTCACTTCGACGCTAACTGACGGCTTGTCGCCAGCCACATCGGCTATCGGGTCGACTTTGATAACAATCTGTGCAGAGTCCGTTTTTTCATCGCCTGATGCGGTATCTTTAGTGATGACCGTGATTGGCAACTTGAAGTCACCAGAGTAGTCTTTTGGCAGGTTAAGCATTAGACCATCAAACAGCTCGACCGTACCATCAGCAGAGACTTTTGTCTGGAACACATAGTTTCCATTGACGAAATCGACTTCTGCACCGCTGATATTCACTGGGAATTGTCCGCCAATCATGACGTTACCCGCGATAATAATAGTCACTTCATCAGCCGACTCGTTTCCAATAGGAGGAGTTAGGGTAATGACGCTGTTAAGCTGATGACCTAAATCGACCTGAATATCCTCAGTTCCGGTGATAATTGCATGTTCATCAATCTTAATGAAAGCCGCCACCTCATTGCCTGAATTCATCAATTCTGGGAATGAAAGTTCTAACGATGTTTCACGACGATCTATCAGTGAATTTTCATGGGCGTCTTCACCTTCATCAATAACCTGAGTGTAGACCGTTAAGGTGAGCTTGTTGTAGACATTCGGTTGATTTGGCTGGTCAGGGTGAAAATCCAGTCCGTGAGGTGCGCTAATACTGAAGTTGTCTTCATTTACAATCACCCAACGACCATCACCTTCATAAGCAGCCCCCGTCACCACCAGTTGGCTAAGAACAGCCTCAGACAAAGTATGACCGTTTTGATCGGTAAGATGGATAATCACATCTTGTACCAACTCATTCGATGAAGCGTCGGTGTTATGGTACTTAACTACGTACTCGCCATTTGTACTCGTATTATCACTGTTAGTGGTAAATCGAATCAGACCTTTATTATCAGCCTGAATCGCCGTCTGGATAGCATCACCCGCTTCATTGGTCACAACCAGTCTGTTATCAGCGTTTTCAGGCTCGACGACAGGACGCACTTCAACATGAACCGACCCAGTAAGCGTTGCCGTTACACGACCACCTTCACCAACAATATTATCGCTGGTGTATTCATGATCGCGCTCTTCTATCTCAACTTTAGTCGTCAGATCGAAGTCTGTGCTTGAATCCTTCGGTGGCGTGATTTTAATAAAGCCGTCTTTAAGAGCCTCAGTGGTAAAGTCTACAAACGACTGTCCTGGTCGAGGCTCTATGACAAGAGTACCATCGGAGTTAACCGCCACGGGCTGACCTGCGACTTCAACGGTGTAACCAGGCTGAATGCCGCCAATAGTAATCGAAGTAAAGTGCTCATCACTATCTGGATAATCTTTACCTTCTGGGTACCAGTTGATGCTGATAGCGGAGTCCTCAAGGCCAACTGAGGTTTCATTTTTGTAATTCAGGTTGGTATCAATGACAGGCTCAACATTGACGCGCACAATTTGCTCAAAGCTACGGCTATGACCATCGTTTTCAGTCACGATGATCGTGGCTTTCAAATCGATGTTCTCTGTTGATGAAGCAACGGGCTTAATCACAATGCCAGTCTTGTTAACATCGCCTGTGATGTTCGCTTCGTAGATAGGCTTGTCCGTATCTGGTTTACCATCTGGTCCGGTTTCATAACCAACAAAGTTCAAATCAATCACAGTGCCATCGCTGTCTTCTAGCACCACACCATGAGGGATGTTTGATAGTAGAACCGTCACAGATTCGGAAGTGTCATGCTCATTGTCAGCATGCTCACCAGACTGGATCGTAAATTTAAGTTCGGCCGCTTTATCTTCTTTGATGGTGATTTCAACTCCATCAACGCCATTCTCACTGAAATTCGTCCAGCCGGAACCGATCGTATCGCCTTTTGGAATGTCGACGACCCCCTTGACTTCAACGTTAACCGTTTTAGTACCTAACACTTGCTCACTGACCTGAGTACCGGTACTCAGAGATGCACTGTCTTTCACAACACCCGTGACATCAAATTTGAAGTCATTATTGCTGTGTAGCTTTGGAACAACTTCTACGTTGTTAAGCTGGTCATATGGGATTTCTTTGTAAGTAATTCCGTTAACCGTCACTTCTGTAATTTGGCTAGCACCGCTCCCTGCCCAAACCAACTCAGCACCTTCAGTGATACCTGAAATGCGCACATAAAGCGTTTCAGAGCCATCGCTGTCTTGCGATGGTGACATGGTAATCACTTCATTAAGGGTAAACGGATCACGATCAGTTGTCGGATCAAGCGTGTCCTGAGTGGCTGCATTATCTTCGAAGATATTGATACGATTAACGCTGAAGCTACCTTTGTCGGCTTGCGGTGCGACATCGAAGATCAATTCTTGTGGTGCAGAGTGTGCCTCCTTTTTACCTGATAATGGGTTTCTAGTTTCAGTGGTCACTGCGACGGCTTCCAGCTTAATCGTACCCGAGAAGTTATCAACTGGATTGACCTGAATGGTCTTAATATCTGCCGATGAGACATGATAAACGCCGTTACTATCCGGACTCAGTGGGTGGCCATTTTTGTCGACAAGCTCGAACTTACCCTCGCCTGCTGTTGCTCGAAGTTCATAGCTTATTGTCTCTGGTCTAGTTTTATCTTGGGTTACCGCTTGAAGTTCGAGAGTAGCGTTGTCACCATCTTCGGTTAACGAGTAATGATACTGGCTATTAGCATCATTCCAAGTTGCGATATCCGCTACACTTTCAATCTCAATATTGAAGCTTGAATCGAGGGTATGGTCGTTGCTGCCATTATTATCAATTTGCAGCTGATAGTTGATTTGAACGCCTTTGCCACCCGTCGAAAAGTTACGATCTGGAACAAAGTAGAGGTTGTCAATCGTGGCCGTCGTATGCGCGCCATTTTGCGTAAAGCTCTGCTTTAGAACCGAGCCATCAAAGATAATATCTCCAGAAGCGTTGGGTTGTAACTTGTAGAACACGCCATTTTCTTCGTAGTAGAACGTGCCTCGGTGCTGACCCTTCTCAATGGTCAACTGACCAATATCCTCTGCGTTATCTCTATCAAATAGATCAACCGATAGTGCTACTTTAGCTGGTGAGTCAGCCAGACCAGTTTGATTATCCTGTAGATTTTCCCACTCAGCCTCATTGCCCGCGGCATAGTTGATTTGCGAGTCGCGACCCGCATCCTCGAAAGTGACCACCTTAAGCGCTATCGGTTCAGCTTCATGGTCTGTGATGGTGATATCCAGGGGCACCACTGACGTATCCTTATCACCGTCAGTTGCCGTGATATTGACTGTAAAGTTGATTTCATCTCCGCTGTGCTCAAGGTCTTTAACCGCTGCGAACGTGACTTGACCATCGGAATTAACCTCTAACCAACCGATATGGCGTTGGCTAACCTGACCACCTGAACCTGTAGTCTGTTCAAATACAAATAGGCTTTGAGCACCTGGCTTCAAATCTACCACGCTGGTGTAGTTGCCATTTCCATCGTCAAATACGATTTGTGCACCATGACTGTCTTGAGTCCCTTCTATCTGGGTCAGAGTGGCATTGTCTGCGCCTTTATCAGTCTGATTGGCAAACATATTGACCGTACTACTCCAGCCTTCTCCCTCTTCAGCAGTAAGCGCCTGTCCCGTTAAGGTCGGAATATCATCTACCACTCGAATAGGCAAAGTGATCACATTACTCTCATCGCCGTCAAAATCAGTGGCTTTGATAGTGAAATTGATCTGAAGACTGTTTTCTCCAGCCCCCGCAAGGTGATCGAGTGATTTAAGCAACTCAAAGCGGTAGCTATTGTCAGCGGCATTAAACGTAATGGTAAATACCGCATCACCACTTGCCGTTTGCGCTGTATAACTAAACTCAGTTCCGTTTTGAGCAACCGGTCGCCAGGTAAGAGCTTCACCACCGCTGGTTAAATCTTCAAGTATCTTATCGGCATCAGCGAGTTCATATTTAACGACGCTATCCGCGCCTTCAGTAACGGTGAATGAACCAGAGACGTGAGTGCTGTGATTCTGGTCTGAGCCTACTCCAGATAAGTCATCTTCATCGACTTGTGTAGCACCAGTGGTACCAGTTAAAGTTGGTTTGTCATCGGTTACTTCAATAGGTAGGCGAATAGGTTGGGATTTATCCCCATCACGATCAATCGCTACCACATCAAATGGGATGGTTAAGCTATCTTCACCCTGAGCATGGTCGAGCGCTTTAATTTGGCTATAGGTGTAGCTGCCGTCACTTGCTAATTCAAGCGTGAAGACCACAATACCATTGGCAACGCCGTGATATACCGTTGGACCCGTCGGTGTGCTGACATCTTGAATTGTGACGTCAAAACCACCTGATGTCAGGCCATTCTGAGAGTCGCCAATGTTCACTAGCTCATACTTAACAACCGTGTCAGCACCTTGAGTTGTTTCAAACTCACCAGTAATGACAGGCTGATCTGGTGAAGAGCCGGTCACGGTATCATCTTCGTTGACTTTAAATTTGCTACCATCTGCAAAGCCATCAATCTTGGCAAGATCATCGCCAATGTTTATCACTAACTGGCTGTTAGCTGAATGATCGTTATCACTGTCGACAGCATAGACTGGAATGCTGACTGCTAGACTGTCTTGCCCTTGGGTTGAATGATCGACTTCCTCAAGCAAGGTGACGCGGTACTCACCAAGTTTATTTTGATCGAGGATAATAGACAGTACGTCGACTTGTTTACCATCGTCTGTGGTGATGTAGCCGCGATAAACGCCAGTAGAAACTTCTTCAAGCACCACATCCTGACCAGCTGATTTAAGTGTCGATGAATCATTAAACGTCTGAACATCAATGCCCATCGCGACGACTTTGTCACTGCCTGTGGTAAAGTCAATCGTGCCCGTGGCGGTGGTGTTCGTCCCCCCAACCTGTGAGCCTTCATTCAGCCCCGCCTCAAACACATCGACTGACGTGATGCTGTTAATCAGCGGATTTTTACCGTCTGCAATCGCAAGACCCACGGTGCTGGTCAGCGTGTCGCCGTCTTTATCGGTGACGGTAACAACTATGGTGTGCTGAATCGTCTCACTCGCTGCGTGGTTGAGGTTGCTGTCAGCAATAAAGGATAACTGACCGTCAGCGCTGATTTTTACTGTACCATCGGTGACTTTGTATTCGGTTTTGCCACTCTCTAGCGCATACTTTGTGCCATCGAACGTAAACGACGTTACTTGACCATTATCCGCCCCAGCCTCAATAATCACATCAATCTGGTTACTGGCTGCGGTGCCGATATGATCCGGTTCGGTGACACTTAAACTGCCGTCGGTCACAACTTGTAGGTCATCACCAATATTGATCACGAGTTGTGAACGCTCAGACTGATCGTTGTCCGCATCAATAGCAAACACGGGCAATGGAATAGAAATCGAATCCATACCCTGCTGACTATGATCAATTACATCCAACAGTTCAACTTTATAGCCAGCGCTAAACGTCGTATTGCTGTTTGTCACATCACCGATAGTGATCTTGAGTACATTAACTCGCACACCTTCAAGTAAGATATAACCTGAATAAACACCCGGCTGGCCATCAACGGCTTCCAGAATAATAGTTTGACCTTGCGAGGTGATCGCTGAATCCTGCTGCGCCGCATTAAACGCATCAACATCAATCTGCAGTTCAGTTACCTTGTCGCTCCCTAAGGCACCATTAAGCGTCCCTTCAAATTCCGTATTCGTTGCCCCAACACCCGATCCATCATTCAGACCCGCTTCAAAAACATTGGCGCTATCAATCGCAGTAAATTCAGCATTGGCACCATCCCCGATGGTGACCTGAGCATCAATTGGCGTTCGAATCGAGTTGCCGCCACTATCTTTACCTTCAATTTCGAAAGACACGACAATCTGATCATTGTCGAAAGCAACCTGACCGCCAGCAACAGAAGGAACATGGTCAATTGACTGAGAAATCGTGGTGGTAAGTTCAAGAACAACGTCTTTACCAAGATTGCTGGTATCGATATCAATGCGGAGTACTTCTTCGCCACCTAAAACGCCAACAATCTCATTTTCACTGGCGTTGTAGCTGAACGTAACGGGCTGTCCGTTAGAAGTGATATCGCTATTCAACTCACTTAAAAGAGATGCTAGCGAAATAGCGTTGGGAATAAACGAAGTGGGATCAAGCGGTAAGTCGCCAGCCAAAATCGTAGCTGAGCTTGTGATCGTTTGTGGGTAAGTACCTTGAGATAAAGATCCTTCAGCCAAAGATTCGCTTACGCTTTCCCCGCCAGCAGCAAAAACTAATGGTCTATCCTCTTCATCGGTTTCATCAAGGTTATTGGACGCAAAAGCAGAGGTTTCGAAGAAGGTGCTTGCTAGCACTTCTGCACCATTATAATCAATGGTCACAAAACCTGCGTTTGCAGAACCTGCTCCGCCGCCAGCGGCAGTCGCTTCAAGTAATTCTGTAGGGTCCGCGCCAGCTAAAATAGCTTCTTGAATGGCGGCTAGTTCCGCTTCATCGAACGCACCGTCACTAAGGTTAGCCAGCTCAAAATTGACTTCGCCGGCAATAGGAACCGCCCCCCATTCACTCACATCGGGCTCAATAGCGATGGCATTTGAATCGAGATGATATGCGGCCGTTGGCGACTCCATCACAATAGTCGACTGATTCGCCGTAATCACTATCTCATTTTTAGCAACCGTGTCACCGACTTCGGCTTTACGTGCTTTCCCATCCGGAGAAACAATAACAACATCACCAGAAATTTCTTTAATCACTGCAGCTTGGCGCAAAACATCCACGTCCATAAACGCTTCCTCACTACATCTCCCTCATGAAATATCAAGGAGATGGAAACACTTGGTATCATTTTATTTATTCGAACAAAATAGCAAAAATCGCAGCTGATTCCAGCGATTAATTGAGTCATTTATAAACAGTAATATTGCGAATTGTAAGTTATGGTACATGATTTAGACTATCGGGCTGATTGATAGTTATTTTTCATGCAAATAATTAACAAAAGTTTCAAAAATGAGAATACATACTCCCATTTACCAACATGCGTCCCAATAAGAATGACTCACTAATGTCCTCCTCTAGTAAAAGATAATGTGACCACTCTCGGAATTTAGGGCGTAGATGATGGGAATGATGTTAGGCACAACTTGCTAGGTTAGAGTATTTAGCCACCAATACGATGACCTCAAGGATGTAACGTGAAACGCCCATTTGTGCCCAACACTATTATGCTTGCTGTACTGTGCAGTTTTCCTGTATTCGCCAGCCCTACGCTTACGTTGTCGACCACGACAACCAGTCGAGATGTCCCTCTTTCGGCTTCTGAACCGGTCGTTTTATCTTTAAACAAGGAGAGCTACCAGCTAACGATTTCCGGCATAGAAGGAACATGCAAAGCGCCAGAGAATCAAAAAGTGAAATTTCGTCGCCCACTGTCTCTAAGCTGCGGAAAGGACACCATTCTTCCCCTAAATATTCGTTTTAGTGGCGACTATGCCTTTAGCTTAGATCCTGAACTCAATACCTTGACTGTCGCTCGACAGGCGACAAAAAGTGACAAAACATTTAATCGACCGATCCCTGATGTTCAGTGCCGTCAGTATTCCGGAAAAGAGGTCACCATTAACCTTGGTGATACGTTTGCAGAAGGTACCCAGCTAAGAGATGCATTAAGCGGGAAAATGGTGACAGTATCCAGCAACACCGTCACTCTAAAACCAGCTAAGAGCAGTGGCGGTTTAGTCCTCTTAGAGCCTGTCGTGTCTCCCGAGAACACACCTCAATTTAGCTACCACAATGCCAATATCTACTTTGTTATGGTCGACCGCTTTAACAATGGCGACACCGACAATGATCACAGCTACCAACGTCAAAAAGACCAACAGCAAGAAGTGGGTACTTTCCATGGTGGTGACCTCAAGGGGGTAATTAGCAAGCTAGACTACATCAAGAGCTTAGGTACAGACGCTATTTGGCTATCGCCAATTGTTGAACAAGTGCATGGTTTTGTCGGTGGCGGAGAGAGCGGTAGTTTTCCCTTCTATGCTTACCATGGCTACTGGACGCGCGACTTCACCAAAATAGATCAAAACTTCGGCAGTGAAGAGGATCTGCGCACTCTGGTTTCTGAAGCACATAAGCGCGGCATCAAGGTTCTTCTGGATGCGGTCGTCAACCACTCAGGTTATGCCACTCTAGCAGACATGCAGTTCGACAACTTGCAGGTTACCCGCAGCGATGCACTACCAGATAGTTGGGCAGAGTGGAAACCGCAACCCGAGCAAAATTGGCACAGCTACAACAATCATATCGATTATCAAAGCGATCAGTGGATTAATTGGTGGGGCCCTGATTGGGTACGAGCAGGACTGCCTGGTTACTCTCAACCCGGAAGTAGCGACACCACAATGAATCTAGCGGGTTTACCCGATTTTCGCACCGAGTCTTCCAAGTTTGTTCGCCCGCCTCAGTGGTTGCTCAACAATCCAGATACACGTGTGGTGAATAGAGACAACTACACCGTCTCTGACTACTTGGTAGAGTGGCAATCTGACTGGGTGAAGCGCTTTGGAATCGATGGCTTTCGGGTCGACACGGTCAAACACGTAGAGGGTGACGTATGGCTCAAGCTCAAACAAGCTGCGAGTGACGGTTTATCCACATGGAGAGAACAGAATGGCCAGCAAGGTCTGCCATTTTGGATGATGGGCGAAGTATGGGGTCATTCGGCCTATCGCTCACCTTATGCTGACCAAGGCTTTGATGCTTTGATTAACTTCGATATGCAGAAAAAACTTGATAAAGGTGCAGCATGTTTCTCTCAAATGCAGGAGGTTTACCAAAACTACGCAGACTCGATTCAGTCAACGCCAGACTTCACCCCTGTAAGTTATATGTCTTCTCACGATACCGAGCTGTTCTTTAACCGCTTCAAATCGTTCGACATGCAGCGCAATGCGGCCAATGCTCTCCTGCTAAGCCCTGGAGCGGTACAGATCTATTATGGTGATGAAGTGGGCCGTGAGCTTGGGCCTTATGCGGATGATTTTCATCAAGGCACTCGCTCTGACATGGTGTGGAAATTAGATAGTGAAAGAAAACAACTGCTTTCTCATTGGCAGAGTCTCGGTCAGTTCCGTCAAAAACATCCTGCCATCGGCGCGGGTAAACACCTACAAATTATGAATGACAACGCTTACGTATTTTCAAGAACCTTAGGTGAAGATAAGGTGATTGTAGCCTATATGGGCCGATAGTCATTAGAGCTAAAGCCAGACGTTGGCGGGCAACGATTAGCCAACAAACAAAAAAAGCTCCCACGGGAGCTTTTTCTCACTATACAGTAATGGCTACTTGCTGTTACGGCGCTCTGCGACCGCATCCGCCAATTGACGAAGCACTTTTTCAGTATCTTCCCAACCAATACAAGCATCGGTAATAGACTGGCCGTAGGTTAACTCTTCACCTTCCACCAAATCTTGACGACCTTCAACCAGATGCGACTCGATCATGACGCCAAAGATCGCTTCTTCACCACCAGCAATCTGGTTAGCGACATCTTCTGCCACGACCATCTGACGCTGGTACTGCTTAGAGCTGTTTGCGTGACTGAAATCAATCATCACTTTTTGAGGCAGGCCAGACTGCGCTAGCTCTTGCTTAATTGCACTCACGTGTTCAGCACTGTAGTTCGGTTCTTTACCACCACGAAGGATGATATGACAATCAGGGTTGCCTGCTGTTTCAATGATCGCTGAATGACCATACTTAGTTACAGATAGGAAGTGGTGTGATGCACTTGCTGAACGAATCGCATCAGAAGCGATCTTAATGTTACCGTCTGTACCATTTTTAAAGCCTACCGGACATGAGATACCCGAAGCCAACTCACGGTGAACTTGAGACTCAGTAGTACGTGCCCCAATCGCACCCCAACTGATTAAGTCAGCAACGTATTGCGGTGAAATCATATCAAGGAACTCACTCGCCGTCGGCATGCCCATATCCGTAAGATCAAGCAGTAGCTTACGACCCATACGCAGACCATCATTGATTTTAAAGGTATCATTTAGGTACGGATCGTTAATCAAGCCTTTCCAGCCAACGGTTGTACGTGGCTTTTCAAAGTAAACACGCATCACGACTTCTAGACGATCTCCCAGTTCATCACGAAGAACTTTGAGTCGTTTGCCATATTCGATTGCTGCGTCAGGATCGTGAATTGAACATGGACCGATAATAACCAGCAGGCGATCATCTTCGCCTTTTAGAATATTCGAGATGGCTTCACGCGAGCGAAACGTGGTCGAAGAAGCTGATTCAGTCGCTGGAAACTTCTCTAAAACCGCAACTGGCGGTAATAACTCTTTTACTTTATTAATTCGTACATCATCTGTCTGAAACATTGCTTACTTCTTCCTATTTCTCTTGGTTGAACGCTACACCAAAATTGGGTGGTGAAAAAACGTTCAGCTTTTCTTGTTCCTGTTCCCTGTAACTTATCTATCAAAAACCAAGGTTGCAACCACTATTTTAAATAAAAGGCAATATTTTTTGCTTTTTTACACTTTACACAGAGTGTAAATTAATTTTTACGACAATAATAAAGGTTGAGGTAGAGGGTGCGAGAGCAGATGAACAATAGGAGTTAGAAGCGAAACACTGAACTCACCAAGTGAGTCCAGCGTTCCAATGACACACGTTAGCCAACCCAGTAATGATCGAGCAGAAGCACCAAAAACAGGAGCATTAAATGATAAATGGAAAACTTAAATGTCTCGATTGCCGATTTTTCGTGTGGATTGAATTTCAACTTCCATGCATGACCGATGAAGCCGAGACTCAGTATGGTTGAACCTATCCAATACAGACTGCCGCTCATTCCCACCAAAGCGGGTAATAAACTGACTATCGCTAGCAATATCGTATAGAGAAGAATCGAGGTTTTAGTATATTCCACGCCATGCGTCACCGGCAACATTGGAATATCTGCTTTGGCATAGTCCTCTTTACGGTGAATCGCCAGAGCCCAGAAATGTGGTGGCGTCCAGATAAAGATGATCATCACTAGTAACCAACCATTGGCATGCATTTCTCCTGTGACCGCTGCCCATCCCAGCAACGGAGGCATAGCACCAGCAATGCCAGCGATGACAATATTTTGCGGCGTCGCTCGCTTGAGATACATGGTGTACACCACTGCATAACCCAAAAGGCTAGCAAACGTTAGCCCGGCCGTTAAACCATTGACGCCCCAGTATAGGATAACGAAACCAACCAGCCCAATCACCATAGCAAAACTGAATACGTGATGTGATTTCATCTGACCCGATGGTAATGGTCTTTTGTAGGTACGGGCCATAACCGCATCAATTCGCTGATCAATAAGATGATTGAATGCTGCCGCCGAACCTGCCATCAAACCAATACCCAATAGGCCAAGTATACTTTCTTTAATCGGTAACGCTCCCGGGACGGCAAGACACATACCAACTAGAGCAGTTAGCAGCATCAACGCGACCACTTTCGGTTTAGTTAAAGTGAGGTAGTTTCGCCATTGTGCTCTGCTCGCAATATAACTAGCAGAAATAGATTTACTCATGAGCATTCTCCTTACGGTACAGGCGTGCACTAGGTGAAGTGAGCGATTCAGATTGCCAAAGCAGATAGTTAGTCCGTAATACAATGATCAGCAACATTGCCGCACCAAGGTTGTGTGCGACGGCAACCACGAGAGGTAAGCTCAGCACAACGTTGCCAATTCCTAGTGCAATTTGCACCACTAACATAATCAATAATGAGATGGAGACCTTACGAAAATCGGTTACTTGGGTTGCCCATAAGCGATAGGCCAGAGCCGTAACCATTAAGGTAACCAACAGAGCGCCAAAGCGATGGGTGACATGAATCGTCATTCGAGCACCATAATCCAGCGTTCCGAATTCATAACTTTCTTGTTTAGGCTGAATCAACTCAAATGCTCGCGGGACGTCGAGATAAGCGACCCAATCTCCCTGACAAATCGGCAATGTGGTACACATCAACGCAGCATAGTTAGACGATGTCCAGCCACCCAGAGCAATCTGACCGATGACCACCAGCAAGGTCGCACCAGCTAAGAGTCTCAGGCCGTTGTCGTTACTCGCCTGCGAGGGTAAGCGATTCCGATCGTTAGCCTGAAGCTTCCAGTGAGTAATGGCCAATAAGCTAAACAGAGTAAACCCTCCGAGCAGATGGCCCATCACCACAATCGGCATCAGTTTCATAGTGACAGTCCACATACCCAGTAGGGCCTGAAATATCACCACGACGGATATCGAGGAAGCGAGCAGATACGATAGCTGACGACTCTTTATCGCGATAACGCTAATGGCAAATACAACTAGCCCTAGTGTGCCCGCGAAGTAGCGATGGATCATCTCAAGCCAGGCTTTATCCGCTTCAACAGTCAGTGAGGGGTAGAGTGACTGTGCAAGGGCGATTTCATGTTGTTCGTTGGGCACGGTCAGATGTCCATAACAACCGGGCCAATCGGGGCAGCCCAGTCCCGCGTCAGCAAGACGTGTATATGCACCTAACATGACGACAATAAAGGTCAGGATTAAGCTGAATCTAACTAAGTGTATTAACTTCATATCCGCACTCCTTGCGGTTAGCCTACACGAGATAACTTAAGCAATTTGCGTAAATCGGCGAGCAGCCCCTTACTCTGGGACACCAATTCAGATTGTGATTCCACACGTGGATAACGCATCACCAGTTGCCCGAGAGGATCAACAATCACGTATTCAAATGGGTGAACGATCTGCTCGAAGTCCTGATTGACCATAAGTTGCGCGTACTTGCCCTTTTCCACCTCAATAGCGGCACTCTGCCCAGTCACCAACAATACAGGCTGAACACGCTGCTGATACTTACCTAGTGCTAAATGGCTCTGCCCCAGCAGATACACCTGCTGCTGACAAAACTCATCACACTCAGGGGGAATAACATAACCTAGTTGCCATTGACTCTGTTGGTAAGGATTGGCAATACCTAGCGACTCCAGTGTTGCGACAGGCTCAATCAACTCACCTTTGTTTGTCACTCCAGATTGATACCAATGCTGTGAGAGTACAGTCTTAGCGATAATCGCAGGTAAAGCGAACATCACAACTAAACCAATGAAAATAATTCTTCCCCGATAAACTGGATTAATCATGTGTTGCTCCTTTTCTGATGGTACGCAGCAGTAGCAGACCGCTGAGAACAGCTAACGCCGCTGCCATCGCAAACCACTGTACCGCGTAACCTCGATGTTTCTCTGAGTTCATCGACACAGGTTGCCAAGGTTGCGGATACGGCCAACTTTCACTCATCGGCTGAACCACATAAGGCTCTATCTTCACTTTCCAAAACGTTTCCAACTCAGCGAAGTTGAGGTTTTGAATGCGGCTAATTGGGCCAGATTCAATGAGTAATTGATGACTTAGCGGGTTAACTGATTTCCGATATAAACGCCCTTCGATCTTTAGGGGCAACTCCAACCAATCAACCTCAGGCAATTGATCCCGAAAACGAGGCGCGGGAACAAATCCACGCTCAACAATCACCCGCTTTCCTTGTGCACTTTCGACCAGTTGCAATGCCAGATACCCAACCTTGCCTTGATGATGTTGATTGTCCAGCAACAACAACTTGTCCTTCATCGGTTGAGCTTGGAAATGCACTTTCAGCCCTATGGGATCGTTTTGCATCTCATCACTGAGTTGATCCAAGGAAATGGCCGCTAAGTGTTGTCTTTGAGTAACCTGTTGCTCTATTTCCGTTTTTTCGGCAGCTCGAGATAATTGCCAAAAGCCCAAGTTGACCAATATTGAAAAGACAACCACAGTTAATACAAAACCAACGACAAAACGCCCAATTCTGATGTGAGACACAAAGGACCGCCTCATGGTATTTATCTTCAAACTAGTATTGGTATTGCTGCTACTTTTCATCTTAATCAACCTTGGTCGAGCCATGCTTGAGATGGTCAAAGGGCCAGACTCAAATGAAGAGAGCGATAAATCTCCACAAGATGACAAGCCCATGAGTTTCTACCTTGGCCGGCGCGTCTTCCTATCCGCACTTGCAGTTGTCTTACTCATTGCCGCCCTCTTAAGCGGTTTTATCGAACCCAATGTGCGCCCCTACTAACGGGCGCACTATCAAGTGTTAAAGAACGTAAACAAACACAAATAGACACAGCCATACCACATCGACGAAATGCCAGTACCAACTGCCAGCCTGAAAGGCAAAATGTTCCTTTGGCGTAAAGTGATCCTTCGCCACCCTTGCCAGCAATACAATTAAGAATAGGGTGCCGAGCAATACGTGCATGCCATGGAAGCCGGTCAGTAGGAAAAAGGTGTTACCATAAACACCGGACTGCAAAGTCAACCCGAGATCCTGATAGGCGTGAGCATACTCAACGCCTTGGTAGTAGAGGAAGAAGCCAGCCAGAACAATGGTAATTTCCAGCCACACAATCAGCGCCATACGTTTGTTCTGCTCCAGACTGATATGTGCCATGTGCAAAGTCACTGACGATGTGAGCAGCAATATGGTATTGATTAATGGGATACCCTGCCACGACATTGCCGTTGTCGTTGTCCCGTCTGGAGTCGTGGTCAACGGCCATAAGGCTTCAAAGGCAGGCCAAATCACTTCGTGAGTCATGGCATTATTGCCCGCTCCCCCCAGCCAAGGGACTGAAATCATTCGCGCATAAAAGAGCGCGCCAAAAAACGCACCAAAGAACATGATTTCAGAGAAGATAAACCAACTCATCCCCTGTCTGAATGAACGTGATAGCTGAGCAGAATACTGACCACTCATTGATTCCGTGATAACGTTGCTAAACCAGCCAGCAAACATGTAAAGTAAGAACAGAAAACCCGCTAACAGGATTAGCTTGCCAAATACACTGCCATCTCCCCCCTCCGCCATGTTTTGTACCGTCAAACCGGCACCGACGGCAATAAGAAAGAGAGAGACTGCGCCAACAATAGGCCAACTGCTTTGCGCTGGAACATAGTAGGGTTGATGTTTAGAACTCATTGTGTCGCTCCTTGCACTGTCTCATCCACCGCATTTGATGAGACCTTGGCTAACTCTGTTGTCGCTACTTTTTCACTAATGTCATAAAGGGTATAGGACAAAGTCAGGGTATGGATGGTGTCGGGAATATCCGGTTCAATATAAAAAATCAGTGGCATCTCAGCTTGGGCATTTGCCTGTAACGGCTGCTGGTTAAAACAGAAACACTCAATTTTATTGAAATAGGTTGCCCCTAATCCAGGCGATACCGATGGGACCGCCTGGCCAACTATATCTTTTGGCGAAAGATTCTTTGCATGATAGGCAGTCTGAATAACTTGCCCCGGATGCACTTCCATAAACGCCTGCTCGGGAACAAACGACCAGGGAATACCCTGATTATTGTGGGCCATAAATTCGACCCGAATGAGACGTGATGTGTCAGGAACCATACCTTGTGGTTGTAGCGCAGACTCACTGTTGGTTTTTCCATTGATTCCTAACACATCACACATCACGTCATAAAGGGGGACCAGCGCAAAACCAAAACCAAACATTGCAACAACGGCTGCACAAAGCTTGATCACTAATCTTCGGTTTGATTTGGCTTGTCCGTCCATGAGCTTTCCTCAGTCGATTTTTGGTGGCTCAGAAAAGGTGTGATGTGGCGCAGGACTTGGCACCGTCCACTCTAGCCCTTCAGCACGTTCCCATGGTTTCTCAGAAACTTTCTCGCCGCCTTTGATGCACTTAATCACCAGCCAGAGGAAGATCAGTTGCGACAGGCCAAAGGCAAATCCACCAAAGGAAACGATCTGATTCACATCGGCAAACTGAATCGCATAGTCGGGTATTCGTCGTGGCATGCCCGCCAAACCAAGAAAGTGCATAGGGAAGAACAACACATTGACTGAAATTACCGAACACCAGAAGTGCCACAAGCTCAGTTTTTGGTCATACATATGCCCTGTCCATTTCGGTAACCAGTAGTAGGCTGCTGCCATAATGGAGAACACCGCGCCAGAGACCAAAACATAATGGAAGTGCGCCACTACAAAGTAGGTATCGTGATACTGGAAGTCTGCGGGAACAATCGCCAACATCAATCCAGAGAAACCACCAATAGTAAAGAGAATGATAAAGGCGATCGCAAACAACATCGGCGTCTCAAAGGTCATTGCGCCGCGCCACATTGTCGCCACCCAGTTAAACACCTTAACGCCAGTTGGCACCGCTATCAGCATGGTGCAATACATAAAAAACAACTCGGCGAAAACGGGCATACCCGTCGTAAACATATGGTGTGCCCACACAAGGAACGACAGCAATGCAATACTGCACGTCGCGTAAACCATCGAGTGGTAGCCAAACAGTTTCTTTCCACTAAAGGCAGGAATAATCGCTGAGATGATACCGAAGGACGGCAGGATCATGATGTACACTTCAGGGTGGCCGAAGAACCAGAAAATATGCTGGAACATGACCGGGTCACCACCACCCGCGGCATCAAAGAATGAGGTGCCGAAATATTTATCGGTTAACACCATGGTCACGGCTCCAGCCAGCACCGGCATCACCGCGATAAGCAGGAATGCAGTGATTAACCAGGTCCAAACGAACATTGGCATTTTAAACCAGGTCATACCCGGAGCGCGCATATTCACTATGGTTACGATGACGTTAATCGCCCCCATGATCGAACTGATGCCCATGATATGGACCGAGAACACAAACAACGCAGTACTGTCTGGGCCATAAGTGGTCGACAGCGGCGCATAGAAGGTCCAGCCGAAGTCCGGACCGCCTCCTTCGGTGAACAGTGACGCGAGTAGGATCAGGAAGGCAAAAGGTAAGATCCAAAAACTAAGATTGTTCATTCGTGGCAGTGCCATATCCGGAGCGCCAATCATCATTGGGATCATCCAGTTTGCCAGTCCGGTAAATGCTGGCATTACTGCACCAAATACCATCACCAGACCATGAACCGTAGTCATCTGGTTAAAAAACTGTGGCTCAACCAATTGCAAGCCAGGCTGGAATAGCTCGACGCGAATGATCATCGCCATCGCCCCACCAGTCAGGAACATAATAAAGCTGAACCAGAGATAAAGTGTACCTATATCCTTATGATTGGTTGAGTAGAGCCAACGAGTAATCCCTTTCGGAGCCTCATGATGCTCATGTTCATCAATCGCAATCGTGCTGTTAGCTCGACTGATATCGGCGTCTGCAACAGGCGCTGATTTGGATTTATCTTCTACGATAGAATCAGGTTTGGACGTTTTCATGGCGTTGTTGATCAAATCAGCTTGAAGATCAACGACGCCATATATGACTAGCCGTTAGCTTCTAACAGGCATACCTAGTCCTATGACTTTGTTCATTGCTTTGACATTTGCCAGTGCCTCACCAACTTGAGCGTTATAACATCTCAA